>DASXNK010000188.1 GCA_036495095.1 Candidatus Dormiibacterota bacterium
ACCCCACAGTCGCTCACGGACTTCGCCACCACCCAGTACTACGAGGGTGGCAACCTGCTGTACATGTTCAAGTGGAAGGGATTCACCCTCATCCATCACGGCTCCGCGGGCTCACTCGATCCGCTCGAGCCGGGGATGTCCGACGTCAAGGCCTCGCTGCGCAAGCTCAGTGACGGCAAGAAGCCGGATGTCGAGATCGGCGGCATCGCCGAGCTGCAGAACTACATGAACGGGATGATCGACGAGCGCCGCTACGCGGAGGAGATCGGCGCCAAGGTGTTCTTCCCGCAGCACCACGGCAACTGGAACCCGCCGGTGACCAGCAACGCGACGTTCTACTACCAGCCCTGGCTGCAGGAGATGTCGAAGATCGACCCGGCGCGGCGTCCGCAGCTGTGCTTCGTGGTCGAGGCCACCCGGGCCACGGCATTCAGCTTCAACCCCGCCGAGTGGAACGGCAGCGCCGTCGGCAGCATCACCCCGCTGCTCGGACCCGGCTGCTACACCGGCAGCTGACGACCGTCGGAGATCACCGGAGGGGCCACCGCTGGTGGCCCCTCCCGTCTCCCCATCGAGGGTTCCGTGATCACCGCTCCCGAACCGACCCGGCTCGGTGACATCACCCGCTTCGGCAGCGTCGACCGCGCCGACGACCCCGCCTTCTTCGTCGAGCTGGTCGACGGCCTCAACCGCCTCGACAGCGTCGTGGACTGCAAGCGGCGGATGCTCGACTGCCTCGACCTCGGCCCCGGCGAGCACGCCCTCGACGTCGGCTGCGGCACCGGCCCCGACGTCCGCGCCATGGCCGCGCGGGTCGCCCCCGGCGGCACCGCACTCGGCATCGACGTGAGCGAGGTCATGCTCGCCGAGGCGCGGCGCCGGTCGGAGGGCTGCGGGCTGCCGGTCGAGTTCCGGCGCGGCGACGTGCACCGGCTCGACCTCCCCGACGCGAGCGTCGACGCCTGCCGCGCCGAGCGGGTGCTGCTCCACGTCGAGGACCACGCCCGCGCCGTCTCCGAGATGGCCAGGGTGCTCCGCCCCGGCGGCCGCCTCGCCGTCTACGACTTCGACCTCGACGCCTGGATCCTCGCCGGCGCCGACCCCGCCGTCTCCCGCCGGGTGCTCGAGCTCTACCTCGAGACCATCCGCCACCCGCATGTCGCCCGGGAGCTGCCCTGGCTCTTCCGCCAGGCCGGGCTCGTCGACGTGCGCGTGATCGCCCAGGCGCTGGTCGCCGGATGTGACTTCGTCGCCACCGCGCTGATGGGCACGGTCACCGCCGGGGTCGGCGCGGGCCGGCTGGCGGCGGACGAGGTCGAACGCTGGCTGGGCGACCTCCGCACCGCCGAGGCCGACGGCCATTTCGTCTGCGCCATCAACGGCCTCATCGTCACCGCCCGCAAGCCCTGACCGCCCGGCCGCCGGCCCGGCTCAGTGGGAGACGGCGGCGGCTCCGATCTCCGAGACCAGCCGCATCTCGTCGAACCGCGAGAGCGCGAAGGGCTCGATCAGCGACGGGGTGCGCCCGGTGGCGACCAGCTCCGCCATGCAGACCGCGGAGATCGGCGCCGCCTTGAAGCCGTAGGTGCCCCACCCGCAGTCGACGAGGAAGCCCTCGACCGGGGTGCGCCCCATGATCGGGCTGTAGTCGGGGGTGATGTCGCAGAGCCCGGACCAGGACCTCATCACCGCCGCGTGCGAGAGCGACGGCAGCAGCTCCAGGGTGTGCTGCGCGGTCACCTCGAGGAAGTCGAGGGTCGAGGCCTGGCTCACGGTGGTGTAGGGCTCGATCTCCGACCCGATCAGCACCTCGCCGCGATCGGTCTGGCTGATGTACACGTGCAGCCCCGACGAGACGATGATCACGTGGAGCAGCGGCTTGAGCGGCTCGGTCACGAAGGCCTGCAGGGGATGGGTGACGATGGGGAGCTCGACCCCCGCCATCGCCGCCACCTCGCTCGACCAACCGCTGGCGCAGGCGAGCACCACCGGCGCCGAGATGTCCCCGGCGGTGGTGCGCACCCCGCTGACCCGGTCGCCGTCGCGGAGGATGCCGGTCACCTCGGTGCGGGGATGGATCTCCACCCCGAGGCGGTCGGCGGCGCGCGCATAGCCCCAGACCACCGCGTCGTGGCGCACCACGGCGCCGGGCGGATGGTAGAGCGCCGCCATGATCGGGAACGTGGGGCGGTCGGAGAGGTCGAGCTCGGGGCACAGCTCGGCGATGTCGTCGGGGCCGATCACCCGGCTGTCGACGCCGAGCAGCCGGTTCACCTCGGCGCGCTCGGTCATGGTGAGCATGGCACGCTCGCTGTGCGCCAGGGTCATGTGCCCCTGCTGCGAGTAGAGCAGGTTGTAGTCGAGCTCCTGGGCGAGCCGCTGGTAGAGGCGGACGCTCTCGCGGTAGAACTCGACCCCCGCGGTGGTGCGGTAGTTGGCGCGGATGATGGTGGTGTTGCGCCCGCTCGCCCCGCTGCCGATGTAGCTGCGCTCGAGCACGGCGATGTTGCGCACCCCGCGCCTGGCCATCTCGTAGGCGGCGCCGAGCCCGTGGACGCCGCCGCCGATGACGACCACGTCGTAGCTGGAGCGCAGGCTCGGCGTGCGCCACATCCGCCAGGGACGGAAATACCGGCCCAGCATCACCACCACCCCAGCGCGCGCAGCGCCGGCCAGCCCACCGGCCGCCCGCCCTCGGCGCGGACCGAGTCGAGCAGGGTCTCCCAGGCGTAGCGGCCGTACTCCGAGCCCACGTACACCTCGAGCACCCTGCCGGGCAGCTCGCGGCGGACCACGATGGCGTGGATCTCGGCGACGCGAGTGGCGACACAGGTCGCGGGCCCGAGCCGGGCGAGGTCGAGGGCACAGATCCGCGAGAGCGCCGCCAGCGTACGCGGCCCGGCGACCGCGAGCCCGGCGTGCAGGCTGGTGGCGTCGGTGACCATCGCCGAGGTGCCGGCGGCGGCCTCCCCCAGCTGCGCCAGCCGGGGCCGGAGATCGGTGTGCGGGCAGAGTGCCAGCGCCCACCGGCTGCTGATCCGCGCCAGCTGCGCCGCCCCGTCGCCGGCACCGGGCGCGAGCGCCACCACCTCGCCGTGCCGGGCCGCCGGCCCGCCGAGCCCGAGCCGCTCGAGCACCGGCTCGAGGGTGCCGCGGAGGTCGACCTTGCCGCGGGCGGTGATGTCGGCGAGCCCCACCGCCTCGTCGAGGGCACGGCGCTCGTCGGCGTCCGAGGCGTAGCCGGCGGGCACCTCCCAGCCGCCCTCGACCGCGAGCCGCGCCTCCAGCGCCTGGTGCATCCGGTGGATGGGGGAGCGCATCAGCGGCCCGTCGGACGGCAGCTCCTCGGCGACCGGGCGGGTCTCGGCGCGGCGCGGCGCGGTCACGAGCGCAACCTCGCACCCTCGGGGTCATAGAACGGTCGCAGCGCCACCCGCGCCCGGGCCCGGCGCCCGCCGAAGCCGAGCTCGAGGCCACGGCCCTCCTCGGCGGCGGCGGCCGGCACCCAGGCCATGCCGATCGCCGCCCCGGCGGCGGCGCTGTACCGGCTCGAGGTCACCCGGCCCACCGGCCGGTCACCCTCGACCACCGCGGCGCCCTCCGGGGGCACCACCCCGCCGGCCTCGACGACGAAGCCCACCAGCCGCTCACTCGGGCCCCGCTCCCTGAGGGCGAGGAGCATACGGCGGCCGAGGAAGTCGGGCTTGTCCAGCTTCACGATCCACGGCATCGCAGCGCCGTAGGGGTCGGAGAGCGCGTCGGTGTCCTGGCCGACGAGGATGTGCTGCTTCTCCAGGCGGAGGATGCGCTGGGCCTCGACGCCGAAGGGCACGACGCCGAGGTCGGCGCCCGCCTCCATCACCCGGTCCCAGAGGTGCTCCGCGTACGCGCTGGGCGCGTGGATCTCGTAGCCCAGCTCGCCGACGAAGCCGATGCGGAGGATCAGGCTCTCCACCCCCGCCACCGGTCCCCGCGCCGAGCGCAGGTAGGGCAGGCCGGTGGCGGAGACGTCGAGGTCGCAGATCCGCTCCATCAGGGTGCGCGACCGCGGCCCGGCCACGTTGATCGCCGCGAAGGCCGCGGAGGCGTTGAGGACCTGGACGTCGAAGTCCCAGTCGGCCAGCCACCACTGGATCCACTGCTGGATCGCCTCGGTGCCGCCGCTGGTGGTGGTGACGAAGAACTCGTCCTCGGCGAGCCGGCAGACGGTGCCGTCGTCGAGGATGACGCCGTCGTCCTTGAGCATCACCCCGTAGCGGATCTGGCCGAGCCTCATGTCGGCGAACCGGTTGGGATAGAGGCGCTCGAGCAGCTCGGCCGCCTGGGGGCCGCGCACCCGGAGCTTGCCCAGGGTGCTGACGTCGATCACCGCGACGCCGCCGTGCACCGCGGCGCACTCGTCCCGGGGGGCGGCGTAGTGGTGGGGGCGGCGCCATTCACCGGCCCACATGAACTCGGCGCCGGCGTCGGCATGGCGGTCGTGCAGCGCGGTCTCCCTGCGTGGGTGGGGGCGCCCCGCGGCGAGGACGGCGAGCGGTACCGGCGACCACGGCGGCCGTGCCGTCGGCGTGCCCGTCCGGGCCTCGCTGCGGCCGGTCATCAGCGCGCAGAGGCGGATCGAGCTCCACATGCAGGCCTTGCTCTGGCAGGGGCCCATCGAGAGCGTGGTGTAGCGCTTCAGCAGCTCGATCGAGTCGAAGCCCTCGGCGATCGCCTGGCGCATCTCCTTGTCGGTGACATCCATGCAGAGGCAGGCGAACTGCTTGCCCGCGCCCTCGCCGAGCGGGGGCGGCGGCGGTGCGCAGCCCGGCGTCCCGGCGGCGGCCGCCTCCAGCGCGTCGCGGCGGCCACCCCCGGCGGCGCCGTGGCCGGCGGCGGCGAGCCCGGCGAGCCGGCCCTGCGCCACCGCCGCCTCGAGGGTGCGGAGCCCGGTGATGTCGCCGGCCTGGTGCATCCCCACGGGCAGCTCGGCGGCGAGGAACCAGCCGGCGGCCGCGTCGTGGCGCAGCCGCGCGCCGGCCTGGGCGAGCAGGCTGGTGGAGGGCATCCGGAACCCCGCGACCACCAGCAGGTCGCAGGCGAGCCGCTCGGTGCGGGCGCCGCCGCCGCTGCCCACCTCGACGCCCTCGACCCGGCCGCGTCCCCACGCCCGCAGGATCGAGGCGCCGGCGACCAGCCCGGCCCCGGCGGCGCGCACCGCGTCGACCTCGGGTCCGGCGACGAGGGCGCGGCCGTCGACCACGGTCACCGCGGCGCCCGTCTCCAGCAGCGCCGCCGCGGCCGCGTAGCCGCGCGCGTCGGTGGTCCAGACCACGGCGCGGCGGCCGGGGCACACCCGGTGGCGGAGCAGCCTGCCCACCGCGCCAGAGAGGATCACTCCGGGCAGGTCGTTCTCGGGGAAGACCGCGGGCTGCTCGATCGCGCCGGTGGCGAACACCGTCTGCGCCGGCCGGATGCTCAGCAGCCGGCCGGGCCCCGCGGCGGCGACCAGCGGGCCGTCGAACACCCCGAAGACCGCGGTGGAGGTGAGGATCTCGGCGCGCGCTGCCACCGCCTCGCGGGCCAGATCCCCGAGCTCGGCCCGGCCGCCGGGGAGCCCGTCGCCGAGGTCGTGGGCCTGCTCCAGCAGCAGGGTGCGCGCCCCCGCGCGGGCGGCCTCGGCGGCGGCGGCGAGCCCCGCCGGGCCACCCCCGACCACCAGCACCTCGGGATGGAGGTGCACCTTCTCGGCGCGGACGGGGGCGGCGGAGGGGGGCTGCCCCAGCCCCGCGACCCGGCGCACCACCGGCTCGACGAGCGGCCAGAGGAAGCGGGGGCGCTGGCCGACCTTGTAGTAGAAGCCGGCCGGCATCGCGAACGAGACCCGGTCGAACACCGCCCCCAGGTCGCGGTCGACCGACGGCCAGGCGTTCTGGCGGCGCACCCGCATCCCGGCGCGCAGCGGCTCGGTGCAGGCGCGCCGGTTGGGCACGCCGTCCACGGTGACGAGGCAGTTGGCGCAGGCCCCGGCGGCGCACATCAGTCCGCGCGGCCGGTGGTACTTGAAGGAGCGGCCGGTGACGGTGACCCCGGCGGCGGCCATCGCCGAGCCGACGGTGTCGCCGCCGAGGCCCTCGAGCTGCCGGCCGTCGAGGGTGAAGGGCAGGGTGCGGCCGCGGTCGATGCGCTCGCCGGGCGCCGGGGGCAGGCGGTGCATCGTCACGTGGCGCTCCGCTCGCCGGGCCGCACCGCCGACGCGACCGCGTTGGTGCGGGTGTCGCGGGTGGCCACCAGCCAGTCGCGGCAGCCGTCGCGATGGAACCACCACTCCTGCTGCACCCCCGAGGCGTTGCGGCGCATGAACAGGTATCGGGTGAGCGCCGCCACCGGCTCGTCGGGGCCGGGCCGGCGGCCGGTCTCGCCGCCGAAGCTGAACTCGGTCACCTCGCGGGGCCCGCAGTCGGGACACGGGATGAGGAAGCTCATCGGCCGCCGAGCAGCGCGGCGACGCGGGTCGCGATGGCCTCGGGGGTGAGCACGACGTCGGTTCCGGCGAGCGGGATGCCGGTGATCATCGAGGCCTCCATGGTGAGCGCGCGCATGTCCTCGGGCTCGAGGTCGTGCACCTCGGCCTTGCCGCAGGCGCGGGCCATCATCTGCAGCTCCATCACCATCGACTGGACGAAGTTGACGACCCCGTCGGCCGCCTCGTCGAGGTCGAGCCGGGCCTCCAGCTCCGGGTCCTGGGTGGTGATGCCGACCGGGCAGCGGCCGGTGTGCATGTGGAAGCAGTGGCCGGGCTCGACGTTGAGGCGGTGGTAGTCGTCGACGTACTTCGGCGAGTTGCAGCCCATCGCGAGCAGCGCGGCGGTGCCGATCGACACCGCATCGGCGCCCAGTGCCAGCGCCTTGGCTGCGTCGACGCCGTTGCGGATGCCGCCGGACACCACCAGCTGCACCTCGCCCAGCGCGCGCACCTCCGCGAGGGCGCGCACCGCCTCGCACAGGCCGCTGATCGTGGGGATGCCGGTGTGGTCGAGGAGCACCTCCGGCGAGGCGCCGGTGGCGCCCTCCATGCCGTCGAGCACGATGACGTCCGCGCCCGCCTTCACCGCCAGCTTGACGTCGTCGGAGACCCGGCTGGCACCGATCTTCACGTAGACCGGCTTCTCCCAATCGGTGGCCTCGCGCAGCTCCTCGATCTTGATCTGGAGGTCGTCGGGACCGATGAAGTCGGGGTGCCGCGCTGGGCTGCGCTGGTCGACGCCCGCGGGCAGGGCGCGCTGCTCGGCGATCACCGCCGAGACCTTCGACTCGAGCAGCAGGCCGCCGGTGCCCGGCTTCGCCCCCTGGCCGATCACCACCTCGATCGCGTCCGCCCTCTTCAGGTGGGCGGGGTCGAAGCCGTAGCGGCTGGGCAGCACCTGGTAGACGAGCAACCGCGAGGCGCGGCGCTCGTCGAGGAGCATGCCGCCGTCGCCGGTGGTGGTCGAGATGCCGAGCCGGGTCGCCGCCGTCCCCAGGGCCACCTTGGCGGTCTTCGACAGGGCGCCGTACGACATCCCGGCGATCGTGATCGGCACCGCGAGCTCGACCGGCCGGCTCGCCACCCGGGTGCCGAGCAGGGTGCGGGTCTCGCAGCGCTCGCGGTAGCCCTCGAGCGGCATCCGCGAGAGCCCGCAGGGCACGAAGGTGAGGTCGTCGAAGCTGGGCACCCTCCGCTGGGTGGAGAACCCCTGCATCCGGTAGCGGCCCAGGTGCGCCTTGAGGTGGATGTCCTGGATCACCTCCGGCGACCAGATGCTCGACCGCCGCGCCGGAGCGGGCGGCACCGGCGGGCCGCCCCCGTTCGAGGAACTGGCGGAGCTCACAGCGCCGACCTCCACAGCTCGGGCTCGCGGGCCGAGAAGTTCCACAGCCGGCGCCCGCTCTCGATCCGCCGGAACCCGAGCGAGCCGGCATCGATGCCATAGGGCTCGAGGCTGCGGCGCAGGGTGACGCCGTCGGCCTCGGTGAGCTCGTGCTCATCGGCGTCGGCGCCCAGCGAGGCCACCCGCCCGGCAACGTAGATGACGCCCTCGTACAGCGAGTCGCCGAGCCCGTCGGCGGCGTCGCCGCAGACGATCATCGTGCCCCGCTGCATCATGAACCCGGACATGTAGCCGACGTCGCCGCCGACGATCAGGGTGCCGCCCTTCATCGCGATCCCGGCGCGGGCGCCGGTGTCGCCGCGCACGAACACCTGGCCGCCGCGGATCGAGGCAGCGGTTCCCGACCCGGCATTCCCCTGGACGTCGATCCGGCCCTCGGTCATGCACTCGCCCAGGCCCCAGCCGCAGTTGCCCTCGACGACGATGTGGGGCCCCTGGTTCATCCCCGCCGCGTACCAGCCCACCGAGCCGGTGAAGCGCACCGTGGTGGTGGCCTCGAGCGCCACCGCGAGGGCGTGCCGCGCGGCCGGGTTCTCGACGACGATCTCCGGGGCACCGGAGGCGGCGTGGCGGCGGATGGCACGGTTGACCTCGCGGGTGGCCAGCCCGGCGCAGTCGACGACCGCGGCCGTGGTGTCTACCGCTGCCACCAGCGCACCTCCTTCGCCTGCAGCTCACGGGGCACCAGGCTGGGATCGGGGAAGACCCTGCGCATGGCGATCTCCTCGGAGGCGAGCAGCACCATCTCGTCGTTCTCGGCGTAGAGGAGCGGCTTGGTGGCGAACTGGTCGCGGGCGACCCCGACGGCGGTGTCGGTGGCGATCAGGTAGGCGAAGGTGCCGTCGAGGTCGCTCACCGACGCGCGCAGCGCGTCGGCCAGCGGCTCGCCCGCCGCCAGCCGGTCGGCGATGTACACGGCGATCACCTCGGAGTCGTTGCCGGTCGCGAAGTGGTGGCCGCGCAGCTCCAGCCGGCGGCGGAGCCGGTGGTAGTTGGTGATCGTCCCGTTGTGCACCACGGCGACGTCGGGGAACGGCCGCGCCCAGAACGGGTGGGAGTGGGCGATGTCGACGCGGCTCTCGGTGGCCATCCGGGTGTGGCCGATGCCGTGGGTGCCGACGTGGTCGTGCAGCGAGTGGGTGCGGTCGAGCTCGTCGGCCCAGCCGGTGTCCTTGACCACCTCCATCGAGCGGCCGATGGAGAAGACCCGCACCCCGCCGACCCGGGCCTCGAGGTGGTCGGCGAGGCGGCCCTCGTCGACCGCGGTGACCGCCAGCCGCAGGCTGCGGCCGGTGCGCCGGTGCTCGCGGACCGCGGTCAGGTCGCCGCAGGCGGCGACCACCGCCGCGGCGGCCGCCTCCCGGTCGGCACGGTCGAGGTCGACCCGCACCACCAGGGCACCCTCGGCGGCCACGCCGTAGAGGGCCATGCCGGTGGAGTCGGGGCCGCGGCGGCCGAGCTCCTGGCACATCTCCGCCAGGATGCCGCCCACCGCCCCGCGCCGTTCCGGGTCCTTGTAGAGCAAGCCGACGATGCCACACACGTTTCTCTCACCCAATGCGGGGCCGGCAGCCCCAGGCCGCACCCAGCATGCTGGGCGGTGGTGGCCATATGCACCGTACCGAGGCTCCGCAGTTCTCGCACGGGAGGTGTCGAGAGTGTCCATGTCGCGGAGCCCATGCCGCGATTGACCGGATGGCGATCGGATGTGTACAGATCGCACATGGTGTGGCGTGCGATTACTGTCACCCGCCCACTTGTGGCGCGAGGGTGGCACACCGTCTGATTGGTCGCATGGCGACGATGGGCCACATCACCGGCACGGGTGCCGCGGAGAGCCGGCTGGCGCGGCTGCGCGGGGTGGACGACGAGCGCGCCTACCTCTACCAGATCGTCGAGACGATCAGCTGCGGCCCCGACCTGGAGGCGATCCTCCGCGGCACCGTCCGGCTGGTCTGCGAGGCGGTCGCCTGCCATGGGTGCTTCATCTACTTCGTCCAGGAGGGCCGGCTCGTCCTCCGCGCCGCGCCGCCCCGGTACCGCCACCGCGAGGGAAAGGTGAGCCTGGCCATGGGCGAGGGCCTCACCGGGTGGGCGGCGAAGACCCGCCGCTCCGCCTTCATCCGCGAGAACGCGCTCGACGATCCCCGGGTGGTGCACGTCCCCGAGCTCGAGGAGGAGCTCTTCCAGTCGCTGGTCTCGGTGCCGATCCTCTCCCGCGCCGGCGACGTGATCGGCGTCATCACCCTCCACGCACAGGCGCCGTACGAGTTCAGCCGCAAGGACCGAGATTTCATCGAGAGCACCGCCACCCTGGTCGCGGGCGCGGTCGAGAACGCCCGGCTCTACGAGGAGGCGACCGCCCGGGTGGGGCTGCTCACCGAGCTGTCGACGCTGTCGCAGCGGATCGGCTCGGCGCAGAGCGTCGCCGAGCTGCTCACCGTCGTGGTGCGCGGCTGCCGCGAGCTGGTCGGCGCCGAGCGCTGCGAGATCCACCTCCTCGACGCCGAGCGGCTGGTGCTGCGCGCCGCCAGCCCCCAGCGCTACGCCCGCCCGGTGGTCGATACCCGCGGGCTCTGGCTCGACGTGCTCAGGGGTGGCCGCACCCTCGGCCCCGAGGAGACCAGCGCCCTGCCGGTGATCCTCTGGGGCCCGCAGGCGTCGGGCACCCCCCTCTTCGTCCCCCTCAGCGTCGGCGACAGCCGGGTGGGGCTGCTCTGCGTGCTCGCCCGCCACCTCAGCGACGACGCCCGCAGCGTGCTCACCTCGATCGCCTCGCACACCGCGGTGGCGGTGCGGCAGCACCAGTTCATCGAGTCGCTGAAGGAGAAGAACCTCGTCAAGGAGTTCTTCGAGATCCTGTCGCGCGACCACGTCCACGGCGAGGAGCTCGCCGCCCAGGCGGAGCGGCTGCGCTGCAACCTCGACACCCCGCACGTGGTGCTGCACGCGTTGCCCTGGGAGACGGCCCTCCCGGCGCGGCGGCGCGGCGGCCGGCGCGCCGAGGGGGCACCCGCCGAGACCCGCGACTGGGGCGAGCTGGCCGGCCGGGTCGAGACCGCGCTCGCCACCGAGCTGCCGGGCGCGATCTTCGACCGCTGGGAGACCTCGCTCCGCGGGCTGCTCCGGGTGCCACCCGGCGGCGGCGAGGCGATCGTGGAGCTGGTCCGCCGGGTGTACGGCGAGGGCCGCACCGCCGCCGCCGGGCTGGTCTCGGTGGGGCTGTCGAACGCCTGCCGCGGCCGCGACAGCTATCCCCACGGCTTCGAGGAGGCGGCGGCGGCGGCCACCGTCGGGCCGCTGATCGCCGGCAGCCCGCGGGTCTTCACCTACGAGGAGCTGGGCCCCTACCGCTACGTCCTCGGCTCCGACCCGGGGGTCCGCGACCAGTACCAGGACCGGCTCGAGCGCCTCGTCGAGTACGACCGGCGGCGGGGCACCGAACTCCTCGACACCCTGGAGCGCTACCTCGACAAGCGCGGGAACATCGTCGGCACCGCACGGGTGCTCTACCTGCACTCGAACACGCTCCGGCAGCGCCTCACCCGGATCGAGCGGCTGGCCGAGCTCGACCTCGCCGGCGAGGACTGGCTCTCGCTGGCCATCGCCATCCGGGTGGTGAAGCTCCGGATGCTGCGTCAATCGGCTCACGACGATCGGAGGGCGGACGATGGCTGACCGGCCGGAATCGCTGGCGGAGGTGCGCCCCCTGCTCGAGAGGCTGGGCGTCGAGTTCCTCTTCGCGCAGTTCGTCGACTTGACCGCGAAGCCGTCCGCCAAGCTGATCCCCGCCAGCCACGTCGACGACCTCTTCGCCGAGGGCGCCGGCTTCGCCGGCTACGCCGCCGGTGACATCGGGCAGTCGCCCGCCCACCCCGACCTGATGGCGGTCCCCGACCCGCGCAGCTTCACCCCGGTGCCCTGGCAGCCCGACCTGGCCCGCTTCGCGTGCGACATGCGCGTCGAGGGTCACGAGTGGCCGTACTGCCCGCGCACCATCCTGCGGCGGGTGGTGGCGCGGGCGCGCGCCCAGGGCCTCGAGTTCAAGGTCGGCTTCGAGCCCGAGTTCATGCTGCTCCGGCGCAACGACGCCGGCGGCCTCGACCTCGCCGATCCCCTCGACGTCCTCGACCGCCCCTGCTACGACATGAGGGGGCTGACCCGCAGCTATGACTTCATCAGCACGCTGTCGCGCTACCAGACTCAGCTGGGGTGGGACAACTACGCCAACGACCACGAGGACGCGAACTGCCAGTTCGAGTCGAACTTCCAGTACGCCGACGCGCTCACCAGCTGCGACCGGCTCATCTTCTTCCGTTACATGGTCCAGACCCTGGCCCAGCAGCAGGGCATGGTGGCCACCTTCATGCCCAAGCCGTTCTCGCGCCTCACCGGCAACGGCTGCCACATGCACATGAGCCTGTGGGACCCGGCGAGCGACACCACCCTCTTCGAGGACCCGGCCGACCCCCGGGGCTTCGGCCTGTCCAGGGTCGCCTACCACTTCCTCGGCGGCCTGCTCGCCCACGCGCCGGCGTACATCGCGGTCACCGCGCCCACGGTGAACTCGTACAAGCGGCTGCGCGTCGGCGCCCCCTCCTCGGGCGCCACCTGGTCGCCGGTCTATGTCACCTATGGCGGGAACAACCGCACCCAGATGATCCGCATCCCCGCGCCGGGGCGCTTCGAGGACCGCACCGTCGACGGCTCCTGCAACCCCTACCTGGCGGCGGCGGTGACCCTCGCCGCCGGCCTCGACGGCATCGAGCGCGGGCTCGACCCGGGGCAGCCGAACCTCGACAACCTCTACGAGGTCCCCGAGGCCGAGCTGCGCCGCCGTGGGATCGACATCCTGCCCGGCAACCTGCTCGACGCCACCCGTGCGCTCGCCGGCGACCAGGTGCTGCGCGAGGCCCTGGGCATGGCGGTGGGCGAGGACTACGTCGACTACTACGTGCGGGTGAAGCAGGCCGAGTGGACCGACTACCACTCCCAGGTCAGCGACTGGGAGGTGAACCGGTACGTGGCGCGCTACTGAGCGGCGCCGCGCCGGGGCCGGCGTCCTCGCCGCCGGCGGGGTGCTGATCGGCGCCGCCTGGCTGGCCGCCCCGCCGTCCGCGCCGCCCATCTACGACGGCCTCGAGGCCCCGGCCGAGCCCTACCGCCACCTCCTCCCCGCCCCCGCCCTCGCCGGCACCCGGCCGCCCTCGCCGGCGCACCAGGCGGTGCCGGTGTCCAGCGGCCCGGGGCTGCGCGCGGCGGTGTCCACCGAGGAGCAGCCGCCGCAGGCGCAGCTGATCGTCGCGCCCGACACCTTCGAGGTGCCGCCCGGTACCACCGCCGTCGACATCACGATCACCCCGGTACCGCCGGCGGTGGCGCCCGACGGTCGCCTCGACGGCAACGTCTACCGGCTGGCGGTGACCGCCCGGGGGACCCCGCTCGCCATCGCGCCGGGACGGCACGCCACCGTGGTGCTGCGCGGCCCCGCCGGGGTGGCCGGGCCACGGCTCGAGCTCCTCGCCGGAGGCCGCTGGTCGGCGCTCGAGACCACCACGCTCAGCCTCACCGCAGCGGACGTCTACGCCGCCAACACCGCGGTGCTCGGCGACGTTGCCCTGGTGGTGACGCCGGCTCCGCCCCCCCGCGCCGGCGGCGCCCCGACCGGGCTGAGATCCGCCGCCGCGGTGGGCGCTGTGGCGGTTCTCGGCCTGGTCGGATTCGGGCTGCTGCGACGCCGCGCCCGCCGCCGCTGAGGCCGCCTCACCGAACCGCGACGGTGTGGAGGGGGATGCGGGTGCGGCGGAGCAGGTCGCGGGGCGGGTCGCCGCGCAGCAGCCGCTGCCAGCGGCCGCAGGGCGGGTCGGCGATGACGATCACGCCGCAGCCGCTGCGCTCCGCCCAGCGCGCGATCGCACGGCCGGCGTCGCGCGCGCTCACCACCCGCATCGCCACCTCGAAGCCGCGCTCGGCGAGGCGGAGCGCCGCGCCGGACACGATCTCCCGCTGCTCGTCGAGCTCGCGGCGGGTGGGGTGGAGCCCGGGGTGGGGCATCCCCAGCGCGGTGCCCCAGATCCGCGCCACTGAGAGCACCAGCACCGCGGGGCGGCGCTCGCCCGCGACCTCGAGCACCCCGTCGACCACCTCCGGGGCGAAGGGCGCGCCGGGGGAGGCGAGCATGATCTCAGCAGTCGGCGCCATGTCCCGCCTCGCTCCTCCCGTCGCCGGTCGGCGTGACGCCGTGCAGGCCCACCAGCGGCTGCGCCACCCCGGCGAGGGTCACCCCGGCCGGCTCCGGAGCCGGCTCTGCGTCCGGTGCCCGGCGTCGGTCACGCATCCGCCGCCACCAGTACAGCGGGAAGTAGGCGCCGACCACCGCGAGGCCGACCAGGTAGGCGAAGCCGCCGCCGGCGACGCACCCCGCGATCGCGCATGCCGGGATGCCCGCGGCCCAGACCACGAAGTACAGCGCGGCGAGACCGAGGGCGAGGTACTTCATCCACTCGGGGAGCCGGTACGGCCGCCGGAGGTCGGGGTGCCAGCGGCGCAGGAAGTAGTAGCCGAGGAGCACCGGGACGAAGGAGCCGACGTAGCCGACGTTGCTGAAGATGTAGATGGTCGCCGGCGCCCCGAAGAAGATCAGGAAGATGTTCAGCACCACGTTGAGGCTCATCGCGGCGTCGGGGACGTTGTGCCGGTTGACGTGGGAGAGGATCCGCGGCGCCTGTCCGTCGAGGGACATCTGGTGGAGCGACCGGGCGCAGCCCATGATCGCGTTGAGGCTGGAGAGCGCGAGGGCGACGATCAGGAGCACGGTGACCACCCTGGCGATCACCGGGACGTCGACCACCCTCCCGGCGAAGCCCGCGAAGAGCGCGAGCGGGTCGGCCTTGACGCCACCGATCCCGACCACCGCGAGCACCGAGAAGGGCAGCACGGTGTAGATGAAGACGCCGTACCCGCCCTCGAGGTTCATCGCGATCGGGGCGTCGCGCGCGGGGTCGCGGCACTCGCCGATGTAGCAGGCGGCCGCCTCCATGGCGATCACGTTCCAGGTGAACAGCGCCGAGAACTGGAGGAAGAGGAAGAGGGCGGTGCCGGTGAGGAACCCGGAGCCGTCGGGCAGCCGCAGCGGGAGGATGTGGCCGGCGCTGATCGACGAGGGGTGGAAGAAGGGCAGCAGCGCCATCAGCGTCAGCGGCACGATGGTGATGACCGCGAGCACGGTGGCGATGCGGGTGCCGAACCGGATGCCCATCAGCGCGGCGCTGAGCAGCAGCACCGCGAGGAACGCGCCCACGGCAAGGGTGAAGACGCTGACCGGGGCGCCCGAGGAGAGCAGCTGGAAGGTGCGGGTGCGGTCGGTGAACCCGAAGAGCACCGGCAGGTAGGCGCCGGTGAGGAGCATGTTGACGGCGACCACAGGAAACCAGCCGAGCCAGTACATCCAGGCGGTCACCCCGTTGATGTGCGGGTACGCGCGGGGCAGCCGCTCCCTGAAGGCGTAGTACGCGTAGGCGGGCGCCCCCCCGGTGCGCTCGGGGAGCATCGCCGCCATCTCCGCCAGGAACATGCAGAGCAGCCAGCCGGTCAGCGACCAGAAGAGGAAGTTCGGCAGCGCCGCCGAGCCCAGGCCGGCGAGCACGGGAGGGGTGACCCCGAGCACCAGGATGGTGCCCGCCAGCCCGACCACGAAGGCGCCCCACCAGTTGGTCTCCTTGGAGAGACCGCCACCCACGTAGCCGTCGACCTCGACGGTGTCGCGTGCCGCCATGCCACTCCCCCCTGGAACGTGGCCCCCATCCCCTCACACGCACGCCAGGGGCCCACCGTACGGGGCGGACGTTCGGCCCGCAATGTGGGATCAGCACACCCTTGAGGCGGATCAGTGTGCGACCGGCACGCTGCGCCGGGGAGGCGTCGCCGATCGGCGGCCTCCCTACCGAGCGGTACAGGTGAGCTACGGTACGGGCTCGCCGGCCGCCCGAAGGGGAGTGTCCGCAATGGGGTCCAGCAGGCGGAGGGGGAGCGCCGCAGCGACCGGGTTCGCGCCGACCCTGGGCGAGCTCGACCTCCACCTCATCGGCGAGGGCCGCCACCGTCACCTCTGGCGCGTGCTGGGGGCCCACCCCCGGGTCCACCAGGGGGTGTCCGGGACCTCGTTCGCGGTGTGGGCTCCCAACGCCCGCTCGGTCCGGGTGGTGGGCGACGTCAACGGCTGGGACGGCCGCGCCCACCCGATGCGGTCGCTCGGCTCGTCGGGGGTCTGGGAGCTGTTCGTGCCCGGCGTCGGCCGCGGAGAGCGCTACAAGTTCGAGATCCTCACCGCCGAGGGGCAGCTCAGCCAGCGCGCCGACCCGCTCGCCTTCGCCACCGAGGAGCCGCCGCGGACGGCGAGCGTGGTGACCCAGTCCCGCCACCGGTGGGGTGACGGCGAATGGATGGGACGGCGCGACACCGGGGACTGGCTCAGCCGTCCCCTCTCCATCTACGAGCTGCACCTGGCGTCGTGGCGCCGGCGACCCGAGGAGGGCGGCCGGCCGCTCACCTACCGCGAGCTCGCCACCGAGCTGCCCGACTACGTCGAGGACATGGGGTTCACCCACGTCGAGCTGATGCCCGTGGCCGAGCATCCCTTCGGCGGCTCGTGGGGCTACCAGGTGACGTCGTACTACGCGCCGACCGCCCGGTTCGGCGCTCCCGACGACCTCCGGGCCCTGATCGACAGCCTCCACCAGCGCGGCATCGGGGTGATCCTCGACTGGGTGCCGGGGCACTTCCCGCGCGACGCGTGGGCGCTGGCCGGCTTCGACGGCAGCGCCCTCTACGAGCACGAGGACCCGCGCAGGGGGGCGCACCAGGAGTGGGGCACGCTCATCTTCAACCACGGGCGGAACGAGGTCCGCAACTTCCTCGTCGGCAATGCCCTCTTCTGGCTGGACGAGTACCACGTCGACGGGCTGCGGGTGGACGGGGTGGCGTCGATGCTCTACCTCGACTACGCACGCACCGAGGGCGAGTGGGTGCCCAACCAGTTCGGCGGCCGCGAGAACCTCGACGCCGTCCACTTCCTCCAGGAGCTGAACGAGGTCACCCACGGGGCGCACCCCGGGGTGCTGATGATCGCCGAGGAGTCGACGGCGTGGCCGGCGGTCTCGCGGCCCACCGACCACGGCGGCCTGGGCTTCGGGTTCAAGTGGAACATGGGGTGGATGCACGACACCCTCGACTACATGTCCCGCGACCCGGTGCACCGGCGGCACCACCACCACGAGCTCACCTTCGGGCTGCTCTACGCGTTCACCGAGAACTTCGTGCTGCCGCTGTCCCACGACGAGGTCACCCACGGCAAGGGCTCGCTGCTGAGCAGGATGCCGGGGGAGCGGTGGGAGAGGGCGGCGAACCTGCGCGCGCTGCTCGCCTGGATGTGGGCCCACCCGGGCAAGCAGCTGCTCTTCATGGGCGGCGAGATCGGCCAGTCCCAGGAGTGGTCCTGCGACCGCAGCGTCGACTGGCACCTCCTCCAGTACCCCGAGCACCGCGGCATCCAGGACCTGGTGCGCGAGCTCAACCGCCGCTACCGCGAGGAGCCCGCGCTCTGGGAGCGCGACTTCGGCCCCGAGGGCTTTCGATGGATCGACATCGAGGACGCCGACTCCAACGTGCTCTCCTTCCTGCGCACCTCGGCGGACGGCGAGCGGATGCTGGCCTGCGTCGCCAACCTCTCGGCGGCGCCACGGCACGGCTACCGGGTCGGCCTGCCCCGCGGCGGCCGGTGGCGGGAGGTGCTGAACACCAACGCCGCCGAGCTCGGCGGCACCGGGCTGGGCAACGCCGGCGAGGTGTGGGCGGCCGACCTCCCCTGGCAGGGGCTCGGCCACTCCGCGGAGCTGGTCCTGCCCCCGCTCGGGGTGCTCTGGCTGGTCCCCGGCTAGCGACCTCGCCGCCCGGCGGGGCACACCTCCGTGACATGCCGCCACGGGAAACTCACCGTCGGGACACGTCACCGGCCGCCGCAGGCCTCACCGTGGGGGTGTGGACATCACACCGCCGATCGCGCTGCCTGCCGCTCCGAGGGCCGCCGCGGGCTCGGATCCGCACCGCGACCACCTCGGTCCGCTGCACCCGCTCATCGAGGACGACCAGGTCACCGAGATCATGGTGGTCGGCTGTGAGCGCATCTTCGTCGAGCGCGCCGGCAGCCTGGTGCTCACCGACCTGCGCTTCCGCGACGAGAACGAGCTCCTCGCCGTCATCGATGTGATCGTCTCCTCGGTGGGCCGGCGGGTCGACGCCGACCAGCCGGTCTGCGACGCCCGGCTCCTCGACGGGTCCCGGGTGGCGGTCAGCATCCCCCCGGTGGCGGTGCACGGGCCGATGCTCACCATCCGGAAGTTCAGCCGCAAGCCGTTCGAGGTCGACGACCTCATCCGCGCCGGCACCCTCAGCGAGGCCACCGCCGCCATCCTCGAGGCCTGCGTCCGGGCGCGCTCGAACATCATCATCAGCGGCGGGACCGGCTCGGGGAAGACGACGCTGCTCAACGTCTGCTCGGGCTTCATCCCCCCCGGCGAGCGGATCGTCACCATCGAGGACAGCGCCGAGCTGCAGCTCCAGCAGCCCCACGTGTGCACCCTGGAGGCGCAGCAGCCCGACCGCGACGGCCGCGGCCGGGTGACCATCCGTGACCTCGTCGTCCACTCGCTGCGGATGCGGCCCGATCGCATCGTCGTCGGCGAGTGCCGCGGCGGCGAGGCCTTCGACATGCTCCAGGCGATGAGCACCGGCCACGACGGGTCGCTCTCGACGCTGCACGCGAACTCGGCGCGCGACTGCATCACCCGGCTCGAGACGCTGGTGCTGATGGCGGGGATGGACCTCCCCCACCGCGCCATCCGGCAGCAGATCAGCTCAGCGGTGGACGTGGTCGTCCAGATCGCGCGCCTCCGCGACGGCACCCGGAAGGTCACCTCGGTCACCGAGCTGTGCGGGATGACGGGCGACGTGGTGACGATGCAGGAGATCTTCACCCTGGAGATGAGGGGTGCGGGGGCGGACGGACGCCTGGTCACCGAGATGCGGCCCACCGGGGTCCGGCCGGCGGTCATGGAGCGCCTCCGCGAGCTCGGGATCCCCGCCCCCCCGGCCCTGGCGACCCTGTTCCCCACCCGCGCCGCGGCATAGCGGCGGCAGCGGGAGGGGCCGGCCGAACAGCCAGCCCTGACCGCAGGTGACCCCGAGACGCACCATGAGCTGCGCCTGCGCCTCGGTCTCGACCCCCTCGGCGACGACCTCGCCTCCGGTGACCCGGGTGAACTCCACGGTGGCGCGGATGGTGGCTGCGGAGGCGTCGCCCCGGGTGCCCACCACCAGCGACCGCGCCACCTTGACGAACTCCGGCCGCGCCACGGTCAGGACCTCGAGGGTCGAATGGCCGTCGCCGACGTCGTCGAGGGCGAAGCGGAAGCCGTGCTCGCGGTAGGAGGCGAGCACGCCGCGCAGGCGGGCCACGTCCGGGATGGGCTCGCGCTCGCTGATCTCCAGCACCACGTCGGCGGGAGAGCGGTTCGCCCAGCGGCAGAGCAGGAGCATCTGGTCGACGTCGTGGACGGGGTCGAGCAGGGCCACGCTGCTGACGTTGACGAAGAGCGCGGTGCCGGCTGCGAGCGACCGGCGGGCGCCGGCGAGCCCGACCCGGCGGCCGAGCCAGTCGAGGTCGCGCAGCAGCCCCAGGGTCTTGGCGGTGGCGAAGAGGTCCTCGACGTCCACGTCGGCGCAGCCCGCCGGCGGGCGGGCCAGGGCCTCGTAGCCGACCAGGGTCCGGTCCCTCAGCCGGACGATCGGCTGATAGACGGCCCGCAGCGCCTGCCGCGCGAGGACACCCCCGAGCACCTCCGCACAGGCCGCCCGGGAGGACGTCCGCCGCGCGCCGTCGCCGTGGCTCGCCCCCTCGACCCGATCGCGCCCCAGGCGCTTGGCCCGGTACAGGGCCTCGTCGGCCCGGCGCGCCACCGCCCCGGCGTGCGCCCCCGCGGTCCCGGCGGCGCAGCCGGCGCTGATGCGGAGCGTCCCGCGCCGGACCGAGGTGGCGTGCATCGCCTGCTGCATGCGCTCGGCCACCCCCACCGCCTCGCCCTCGTCGGTGTCGTGGAGAAGGACGGCGAACTCGTCGCCGCCGAGGGGCGCGAGCACGTCGCCGGAGCGGACCAGCCCGGCGAGCGTGCTCGCGACCGCCCG
>DASXNK010000189.1 GCA_036495095.1 Candidatus Dormiibacterota bacterium
GGGTGAAGCCGACCTTCGCCAGCCGCTCCATGACCCGCGGGCGGGTGAAGGCCTCGCTGAGCAGGATCACCTCGGGGTTGGCGGCGCGCAGCTGTGGGATCACCCACTCCCAGAAGGTCAGGTGCTTGGTGTGCGGGTTGTCGACGCGGAAGACGCTGACCCCGTGGTCCATCCAGAACCGCATCACGTCGCACAGCGCCTCGAAGAGGTTGGCGCGGTCCTCGGTGTCGAAGTTGACGGGGTAGATGTCCTGGTACCGCTTCGGCGGGTTCTCCGCGTAGCGGATGGTGCCGTTGGAGCGGTGCCGGAACCACTGCGGGTGCTCGCGCACCCAGGGGTGGTCGGGGCTGCACTGCACCGCGAAGTCGAGGGCCACCTCGAGCCCGCAGCCGCGCGCCCGCTCGACGAAGGCGTCGAAGTCGCCGACGCTGCCGAGGTCGGGGTGGACGGCGGTGTGCCCGCCCTCGGCGGAGCCGATCGCCCAGGGGCTGCCGACGTCGCCGGGACCGGCCTCGAGGCTGTTGTTCGGCCCCTTGCGGAAGGTGGTGCCGATCGGATGGATGGGCGGCAGGTAGACGATGTCGAAGCCCATCTCGGCGATCGCCGGAAGCCGCTGGGCGGCGGTCGCGAAGGTGCCGCCGCGGGGCGGGGCGGCACCCTCCGAGCGGGGGAACATCTCGTACCAGGCCGAGAAGGCGCCCAGCGGCCGGTCGACCCAGAGGCCGAAGGGGCCGGCCACGCTCGCCGTGGCGCGGTCGGCGGTGCGGCGCATCAGGGCCAGCGCCTGCGGGGAGGTCGCAGCCGCCAGCCGGGCGCTCACCGAGCCCGCCCGGAGTGCGGCGGCGAGCCGGAGCAGGGCGCTGCGGTCGGCGGCCGGCAGACCCTTGCGGAGGCGTCCGTCGACGATCCGGGCCCCGTCCTCGAGCTCCACGGTGACGTCCTGCCCGGCCTCGATCCGGATCCGCAGGTCGCGGGCCCAGGTGCCGAAGCCGTCGGCGAGGCCGACCACCTCGAACTCCCAGGGGCCGGGCTTCCCGGGGACGATCAGGCCTCGCCAGTGGTCGTTGCCCACCGGCTCCAGGTCGACCTCCTCGCGCTTCGCCGCCGCCCTCCCCCGGGGCGGAGGCCCGTGGCGGACCACCGCCATGAGCTGGTCGTGGCCGTCGGCGAAGATGTCGGCGCTGACCTCCAGCGGCTGTCCCGCCGCCGCCTTGGCCGGGAACCGGCCGCACTCGACGGTGGGACGAACCGCCTCGATGATCACCCGATATTCGGAGCTGCTTCCCGCCATGAGCGGGGAGCTTATCGGGCGCGCACCGATTCCCGTGAGCGCCGCAACGCCGTCGAGGTGGTGCGTGCAGTCCCGGTCGGGGATGGATTACGCTGAGGTGGTTGACCAACGGGGGTGCACATGCCTGGTCGACGGCGGGTGCCAGGGGTTTTGTCCTGCTCGTGTCCGCTCTGGATGGTGCTTGTCCTGACGCTGCTGCTCGCCGGGGCACCGGCGGCCTCGGCGGCCAATCCGGCGGCGGCGGTGTTCGCACCCTCGCGCGCTCTCGTGCCCCCGGTCGCGCTGGCACGACCCGCCCCGGGGGCGGTCGCGGGGCCGGTCGCGGGGGTGCCCGCGGAGGTGCTGTCGGCGAGCATGGCGAAGCTCGCCGGCCAGCCGCCCTGGGTGCCGGAGCCCCCGATCTACTCGGTGTACACGTCCTTCAACCTCCCGGTGCGGATGAGCGACGGCGTCGTGCTCCGCATCAACGTGCTCTACCCCGCCGACCCGGCGAGCGGGGTGCCGGCGGCCGGCACCTTCCCGGTCCTGCTCACCCAGACGCCGTACGGCAAGGCGGTCAGCGGCGCTGAGCCGGGGCTGGTGCAGCGCGGCTTCATCGAGGTGGTCGCCGACGTGCGCGGCACCGGAGACTCCCACGGCCAGTGGGGGCTGCTCGACCCGCAGCAGATCGACGACGGGGTGACCATGGTCCACTGGTCGGCGGCCCTGCCCCACTCCAACGGCAGGGTCGGCCTCTTCGGCGCCTCCTACCTCGGCATCAACCAGCTGCTCACCGCCGCGGCGGTGGGTCCGAGCTCGCCGCTCAGGGCGATCTTCCCGGTGGTGGCCGCCAGCGACGTCTACCGCGACATGGCGGTGATGGGCGGCCTCCCCGACGCCGAGTTCTTCGACGCCTTCCTCGGCCTCACGGCCGGTCTCAACACCGCCGGCCCGGCCCGCGAGGCGACCGCCCAGGGGCCGCCCGACAAGGGCAACCTCGGCGAGATCCTCGACGTCGAGCGCGATCACGTCGGCGGCCTCGGCGGCTTCCACGCCTCCTACCTGTCCGACCTCGCCCAGGGCGGCGATCTCGCGTTCGACGGCCCCTACTGGGAGCAGCGCCGGCCCCAGCGAGTGCTCCCCGCGATCGTGGCCAACCACATCCCCGCCTACCTGGTGGGCGGCTGGAACGACCTGTTCCAGCGCGGCGAGCCGCTCAACTACACCGGACTGCAGAACGCCTGGGCGGGCCGGCCGGTCGACGCGCCGATGGTCGCCGGCCAGCCGGTCACGGGGCGCTACCAGCTGCTGATGGGCCCGTGGTCCCACGCCAACTTCGGCACCGGGGTCGATCTCGGCCAGCTCGAGCTGCAGTGGTTCGACACCTGGCTGCGCGGCGAGCCCACCGGCGTCGACCGCACCCCGACGCCGCTCCACCTCTACCAGCTCGGGGGCGGGCGGTGGGTCGACGCCTCCCGCTGGCCGCTCCCCGCCGCCCATCCGCAGCGGCTCTACATCGGCGGCGGCCGCACCGGCCTCGCCCCCTGGTCGCTGAACGACGGCACCCTGGGGCCACAGCCGGCGCCGGTGATCGGCAGCGACCCGGTCGCCTTCACCGGCGGGTCGAGCCCGTGCAGCCGGGCGACGGACCAGTGGGCGGGAGGCCTCCTCAGCGCGCAGTTCGCCGCCACCACCCAGGCCCAGCCCTGCGCCGTCGACGATCGCACCCTCCAGGCGGGCCCCGGGGTGCTCACCTACACCGGCGCCCCGCTCGCCCAGCCGCTGGTGATCGCCGGCCCCATCGGCGTCACCCTCTTCGCCACCTCCACCGTCGACGACGCCGAGTGGGTCGTGGACGTCGACGACGTCGGCCCCGACGGCGTCTCCACCACCCTCACCCAGGGGGGGCTGCTCGGGTCGCTGCGGGCGCTCGACCGGGACAGCTGGACGGCGACCGACGGCGGCCTGCTCCTGCCCCACCACCCCCTGACCCGGGCCTCGGCGATGCCGGTCAGCCCGGGGCAGATCACCGAGTTCGACGTCGAGGTCTACCCGATCTTCGCCGAGCTCGCCAGGGGGCACAGCCTGCGGGTCACCGTCTCCACCTCGGACACCCCGCACCTGGTGCCGACCGCGGCGCAGCTCGCCCATCTCGTGGGCGGTGTCTACCAGGTGCAGCGCGGCGGCGGGGCGCCCTCGTACATCGAGCTGCCGGTCGCCGGCTGAGCCGGGTCAGTCCGCCGGCGGCGCCGTCGAGGCGCGGCGCAGGATCACCAGCGAGCGCGACACCACCGGCAGCGCCTCGCCGCCATGGCAGCGGCGCGTCCCCGGGGCCTCGGTGGGAGCGGCGGTGTCGAGGATCACCGCCCACTCGTCGCCCCAGCCGCTGGGCAGCTGCCAGAGGGTGTCCTCGTGCGAGGAGTGGAACAGCATCAGCAGCGAGTCGCCGGTGATCCGCTCGCCGCGGGGCCCGCGGTCGGGGATGAGCTCGCCGTTGAGCAGCGCCCCCAGCGACTGGCGCGCGTCGTTGCCCCAGTGCTCGTCGCGCATCTCCTCGCCGTCGCGGCGGAACCATGCGATGTCCTTGCGGCGCACCCCGCGGCCCACCTGGCCGTGGAAGAAGCGCTGCCGGCGCAGCACCGGCTGGGCGGCCCGGAGGTCGATCACCCGCTTGGTGAAGGCGAGCATGTCCTCGTCGACGTGCTCCCAGTCGAGCCAGGAGATCTCGTTGTCCTGGCAGTACGCGTTGTTGTTCCCGCCCTGGGTGTGCCCGATCTCGTCGCCGCCGAGCAGCATCGGACACCCCTGCGAGAGCAGCACGGTGGCGAGCATGTTGCGGCGCTGCCGGCTGCGCAGCTCGACCACCTCGGGGTCGTCGGTCTCGCCCTCGACGCCGTGGTTCCAGGAGCGGTTGTCGTTGGTGCCGTCGCGGTTCTCCTCGCCGTTGGCCGCGTTGTGCTTGTCGTTGTACGAGACCAGGTCGCGGAGGGTGAAGCCGTCGTGCGCGGTGACGAAGTTGACGCTCGCCCAGGGTCGCCGGCCGTCCGACTCGTAGAGGTCGCTGGAGCCGGTGAGGCGGTAGGCGAGGTCGCTGACCCCGGCGGCCTGGCCCCGCCAGTAGTCGCGGACGGTGTCGCGGTACTTCCCGTTCCACTCCGCCCAGCGCACCGGGAAGTTGCCGACCTGGTACCCGCCCTCGCCCACGTCCCAGGGCTCGGCGATGAGCTTGACCTGGGAGAGCACCGGGTCCTGGTGGATGATGTCGAAGAAGGCAGAGAGGCGGTCGACGTCGTAGAACTCCCGTGCGAGCGCGGCGGCGAGGTCGAAGCGGAAGCCGTCGACGTGCATCTCCTGCACCCAGTAGCGCAGGCTGTCCATGATCAGCCGCAGCGTCTGCGGCTGGCGGACGTTGAGGCTGTTGCCGCAGCCGGTGACGTCGTAGTAGAAGCGCGGGTCGTCCTCGACGAGCCGGTAGTACGCCTGGTTGTCGATGCCCCGGAAGCTCAGCGTCGGGCCCAGGTGGTTGCCCTCGGCGGTGTGGTTGTAGACCACGTCGAGGATCACCTCGAGCCCCGCCTTGTGCAGGGCCCGCACCATCGCCTTGAACTCGCGGACCTGGCCACCGTGCTGCCCCGCCGACGAGTACCGGGCGGTCGGGGCGAAGTAGCCGATCGTGTCGTAGCCCCAGTAGTTGCGCAGCCCGTGCTCGACGAGGTGCGCCGGGTCGATGAACTGGTGCACCGGCATCAGCTCGACGGCGGTGACCCCCAGCCGGGTGAGGTGCTCGATCGCGGCGGGATGGGCGAGCCCGGCGTAGGTGCCGCGCAGGTCCCTGGGCACCTCCCGGTTCCGCATCGTGAAGCCGCGCACGTGGGTCTCGTAGATGACGGTGTCCGCCCAGGAGGTGTTCGGCCGGACGTCCTCCCCCCAGGGGAAGAAGCGGTCGACGACCACCGACCGGGGCACGTGGGGCTCGGAGTCGAGGTCGCTCATGTCCTCGTCGCCCGCGCC
Organism: Candidatus Dormiibacterota bacterium; assembly: GCA_036495095.1. Taxonomy (NCBI): domain Bacteria; kingdom Bacillati; phylum Candidatus Dormiibacterota; species Candidatus Dormiibacterota bacterium. The sequence goes on from DASXNK010000189.1 coordinate 5,282, forward strand.
GTCCCAGCGGTAGCCGAAGAGCTCGGGACCCCAGGTCAGGTCGCCCGCGATCGCCTTGGCGTAGGGGTCGATGAGGAGCTTGTGAGGGTTGTGGCGCAGCCCATCGGCGGGCGAGTAGCGGCCGTGGACCCGGAAGCCGTAGTGCTGGCCCGGCCCCACCCCGTAGACGTACCCGTGCCAGTGGAGGTCGGTGCGCTCGGCGAGCTCGAACGAGGCCGAGGGGCGTCCGGAGCGATCGAAGAGCACCAGCTCGACCCAGTCGGCGGCCCCGGCGAACACCGAGAAGTTGGTCCCCTCGCCATCCCACGTCGCCCCCAGGGGGACGTGGGACCCAGGCCAGGCCGCCTTCACGGCGCCGGTGCGTGGATGCGATTCATCGGCGGCCATGATAGGTGGGGCGGCGCCGGGGGAGGTGCCCGGGCGC
>DASXNK010000190.1 GCA_036495095.1 Candidatus Dormiibacterota bacterium
TGTACATTCCTCCGACACCTCGATGGATCCGGTCGCTGCGGTCGTCCCGCTGTGGGTCGGGACTGGCGACGTGACACTCGTGGGCACCACAGCCTTGAGAAGAGTGTGTCGTCCGCTTCCCGACCTGACTGCGATGATCTACCTGTTCGGGAGCGTCGTTGTACGGCAACTCCGACGCACGATCCCGTTGGCGTAGCTGTCGAGATCCTCTATTGCGTGGCCTGCCGGAGCGTGATGAACTGTCAAGGTCACACCATGCAGGAGGAGGAGGTCCTGACCACTCCCGACCGCCGATGATCACGGCCTCGCCGGCGAGGGTTCTGGTTCTCGTCGCTCTGTGCGTGTGCATCGCCGGCGGTTCGCGACAGGTGACGGCCGCCGGTGCGGGGTACGCATCGCCGCAGACGCCTGGGCCCGCCCTCGAGATTGCTGGCACCACGCTGCGGGCCAGCCTCCACTGCACCGGCAACCTGGGGGATGGACGGGTGCCGGTCCTTCTGGTGCCGGCGACGACGGTCACCCCCAGGGAGAACTTCAGCTGGAACTACATGTCGGCGTTCGATGCCGAGGGGCGGCCCTACTGCACCGTGACCCTGCCCAACCACGCGATGAGTGACATGCAGGTGAGCGCCGAGTACGTCGTTCACGCGATCCGGGCGATGCACACCACGAGCCGGAGCCGCGTGCAGATCGTCGCCCACAGCCAGGGTGGCGTGGTGGCGCGATGGGCACTGCGCTTCTGGCCGGACCTGCGCGCGCTCGTCGACGACTACGTGGCCTTCGCGCCGCCCAATCACGGCACGCTGGTCGCCGACGGGCTCTGCGTTCCGGACTGCGCGCCGGCGGTCTGGCAGCAGACCTACCACTCCCGATTCGTCACCGCTGTGAACTCCTACGAGGAGACGTTCCCGGAGGTGTCCTACACGGTGATCTACACCCACTCCGACGAGATCGTCCAGCCCAACCTCGACGCCCACGGGTCATCCGCGCTGAGTGGGCCGGTCGGACAGGTGACCAACGTCGCCGTCCAGGACATCTGCCCGGAGGACTCCTCCGAACATCTGGCCGTCGGCACGTACGACGCGGTCGCCTACGCCATCGCGATGGATGCCTTGACCCATCCGGGGCCGGCCGATCCCCGCCGGGTGGCACCGTCGGTCTGCACCGGCGGCCTCATGCCCGGGGTCAACCCGACGACCTTCGCCGCCGATTACGGCGACGCCGCGGCCACGCTCGCCCAGGTGATGGCCACCTCTCCCCACGTCCCCGCCGAGCCCCCGCTGAAGTGCTACGTGACCGGGACGTGCGGCTGATCGCGAGGGCCGCCGTCCCCTGCCCCGCCGCTCAGGCCCTCGGGGGGACGCTGTGCCAGTGCACCCCGCCGTTCACCCGTGCGCCCCTGCCGCGCAGGATTACCTCGCCGGGGACGCCGGCGCGCACCCGGTGCTGCCAGCGGGCATTCGCTCCCAGGCTGGCGTAGAGGGAGGAGGCGGTCTCGAGGTGCTCCAGGCCCCGGTCGCGGTCCGGTGCTCCCTCGGCGAGCAGCATGCGTCCGTGGAGGTGAAGGGCCTCCGCCTCGTCCCAGCGCAGCCCCTGCTGTCGAAGCAGGGAGGTCACGGACTCGAACAGGCCGTCCGCCTCGGTGGTCCGCCCCTCGGCGGCGCGGACCACCGCCTCAGTCAGCGAGACCGCCGAGCCGAGACCGTGCCACTCCGCGCCGTGCGACCTGATGCCCGCGCAACGATCGAGCTCCGAACGTGCCTCGGAGGAACGGCCCTGCTCGGCGAGCAGCAGCGCCAGCTGCGCTCGGCACCAGAGCTCGAGCCGGACGTCGACCTCATCCTCGCTTCCGACCGGCAGCGCTGAACGGAGGCTCTGCTCGGCCTCGACCGGCCTGTCGAGGAGGCGGAGCACCGCCGCGCTGCGACAGTACTCCGCCGCCTCGTACCACCGGTTGCCGCGGTCCGCCGCTACGCTGCGCGCATTCTCGAGGAATCGGAGCGCGTCCTCCCATCGCCCTGCCCCCAGGGCGAGCAGGTACTGGACGTGGAACAGGGCGGACTGTGACGGCGCGTATCTCTCCGCCCTGCGGTGCGGCCCTCCCAGGGCGAGGGCGTACCCGACCGCGCTGCGCAGCACACGCCGGTGCACGGGCGCGTGCTCCGGGCGCTGGGAGGCGAGCTCTCGCTCCGCCCACCGCCCTCCCGCGTCGACGTCGCGCAGGCAGATGGAGTCCAGGCAGCACAGCAGGCAGGTCGCCATGAACGCCGACACGTGGTGGTGCACCTCATCGGCAACCCGCCAGGCACGCGTCATGAGCTTCCGGCCGTCGTCGAGGCGGCCGTCTGCGGTGAGCATCCAGCCGTGGACGGCGGCCGCGTTCGCCCACAGGGGCGCGTCCCCGCAGTGGTCGGCGAGGGCCATGGCTTCGGCGGACGACTCCAGCCCCTCCAGCGAACGCATCCTGGCAAGGGCGACACTCGCTGCGGCGAGGCGCAGGTACCCCTGCGAGATGCCCCGGGGCCCCCGAGCGAGGATCGGGGCGGCGGCGCGAAGATGTGCCTCGGCCCGGCGGATGTCGGTCATCTCAGGGTTGGCGGCATACTGACCGCCGAGATGCGCATGCATCTTCGCCACGCCGGCATGGTCACCGCTCTCCTCGCACAGCCTCATCGCACGCTCGAAGCAGGCGACCCCGCGGGCGTAGTCGAGGTTGCTGGTGAACATCGCGGCGCCGAGGCGGCGGAGCAGGCGCGCGCGGGCGGAGGCGTCGCCGCCGGTCCCATCCAGGACCTCGAGGGCCGTCTCCCAGTGCCGCGCTGCCTCCTCCCAGGCGAACACCGCCGCGGCGGTGTCACCCGCCTGCGAGGCTGCCTCCACGACCAGGCGCGAATCCGCCAGCCCTCCCGCCAGCCGGCAGTGTGTGGCGACCTCGAGCGCGCGGCTGCCAGGGGCGCCGCCGGCGCTGTCGACGGCCCTGGCGGCCCTCCAGTGGGCGCGCTGCCGTCGGGGAGTGCTCAGCCCCTCGTACAGGGTCTGGCGCACCAGTCCGTGAGAGAACGCGTACCGGGGCTCGGGGAGGCCGCGGACCTCCACCAGGAGCCGCCGGCCGATCGCCTCCTCGAGCGCATCCAGGATGGCCTCCGCGTCCATTCCGGTCAGCCCGGGGAGGAGCGCGAACGCGAACTCGCGCCCGACGGCCGACGCGAGGGCGAGGAGGGAGCGGCAGTCGGGCGACAGGCGCGCCAGTCTGCGGGCGACGACGTCTCGCACTCCGGCGGGGATCCCCATCTCCTCGAGCAGCGCCGAGGACGGCTCGGCGGCCACGGGGCCGGCCGGCTCGGCCTCGGCGAGGTGCCGCAGCACCTCCTCGAGGAAGAACGGGTTCCCCTCGGTCAGGCCGTACAGGCTGTCGACGAGGCGGTCTCGCGAGCCGCCGCCGGCCAGGCTCGAGATCAGGGCGCTCGCCGCGGAGCGGTCGAGACCGGTCAGCTCGATGCGCCGGAGGTGGTGCACGCGGCGGAGCTCCACCAGCGTATCGAGGAGCGGGTGTGAGCCGCCCACCTCGCCGTCTCGACAGGTTGCCAGCACGAGCATCGAGGAGATCTCGGACGACCGCATGACGTGTCGCAGGAGGTGCAGGGTCGGCCGGTCGGCCCAGTGCAGATCGTCGAGGATGAGCACCAGCGGTGCCGAGACCGATGCCTGGGCGAGGAGGGCCGCGACCGACTCGAAGAGCCGGTACCGCTCCATGTCGGGGTGGTCGGGGCCCGGAGGTGGCTGGCCGGGGATGCGGTCGTGCAGCTCCGGGACCAGCCGTGCCGCGTCCCGTGCGCCGCCTCTGACCGCGGCGCGCAGCTCGCCGGTGGACGCCTGAGTCACGTAATGACGAAGGGCCTCGACGAACGGCTGGTAGGGAAGCAACGCCTCCTCGTCGCAGCGACCGTGGAGCACCGTGGCCCCCTCCGCATGCGCCGACGCGGCGAGCTCCGCGGCCAGCCGCGTCTTTCCAACGCCCGGCTCACCGGAGAGGAGGACGAGCTGGCGCACGCCGTGCCGTGCCTGGTCACAGGCGTCGACCAGCCGCCGGAGGACCTGGTCGCGGCCGACGAACGCGGAGCTTCCCGGCGTCAGCAGCGACACCGGCAGGGGCAGGGCGAACCCCGGGGCCGACCGCCACACCACCTCGACCGTCGTCATCGACTCCCGCAGCCCCCGGATCGCCAGCGCACCCATCGGACGGAGCAGCCGCTGTCCCCGTGGACCGGCCAGGGCGCGGACCACGTCGGAGGCGATGACCTGCCCTCCCACCGCGCTGTCGCAGAGCCGCTTGGCGACGTTGACCGCGGTGCCGAAGTAGTCCTCCTCATCGAGGATGGGCTCACCCGCATGGAGGCCGATCCTCACCGCCAGCGCGTGATCGGTGGCCCGCTCGTTGTGACGGTGGACCGCCTGCTGCATCTCGACGGCGCACTCGATGGCATCGATCGCCGAGGAGAAGGCCACCTTGAGTCCGTCCCCCACCTGCCGGACCTCGCGACCGTCGTGTGCGCTGACGGTGTCGCGCAGCAGTGAGAAGTGGAGACGTCTGAGCCGCTCTGCCACCTCGTCACCCAGCTGATCGTAGAGCTGGGTGGATCCGACCATGTCGGTGTAGAGGAGGGTGATCGTGGCGTTGTCGCTCATCACATCCGTCCGCATGCGGCGCGATCGTCTGATCGTCCGGTCGAGACCCACGGTACGGGCGCGCGTCGATCCGCTCCATGCACCGCGACCCGTCTCGAGTGTGGATTCCTGCCGCGCCGCAGGCCCACATGGTGATCAGGCCGCCGTCGCCTACCTCCGCGCTGCGGGCATCGCCCGCGTGGCCGATGCGAGGTGCTGGTGGACCGACGCCACGGCGCTCGAACCCTCGCCGACGGCCGACGCGACCCGCTTCATCGAGCCCTGGCGGACGTCGCCGACCGCGAAGACGCCCGGGACCGAGGTCTCGAAGGGGAGGGGCTGTCGCGATGCGAACGCCGGTCCGGTGGTCACCGGGTTCGGGAGGGAGCGGTCGGTGAGGACGAAGCCGTCGCGGTCGAGCTCGACGGCGCCGCCGAGCCACGAGGTCGCGGCCTCGGCGCCGATGAAGCAGAAGAGTCCGGCGCACCGGACGGTCCGGCGCTCGCCGGTCCGGGTCTGCTCGAGCGTCACCTGCTCGAGGTGTCCGTCACCGGCGAGGGCGCGAACCTCGGTGCCGGTGCACAGCCGGATCCGCGGGTCGGCCTCGATCCGCCCGATCAGGTACTGCGACATGGTCCGGGTCAGATCGTCGCGGCGGATGGCGATCGACACCCGGCTGCCCTGCTGGGCGAGGAAGATCGCCGCCTGGCCGGCCGAGTTGCCGCCACCGACGACGACCACCTCCGACCCGCTGCAGACGCGCGCCTCCAGGTCGGTGGCCGCGTAGTACACGCCGGCTCCCTCGAAACGGTCGAGGTCGTCGACCGCCAGGCGCCGGTAGCGGGCGCCCGTCGCCACGATCACCGACCGGCACCGGATCTCGCAGCGGTCGGAGAGGACGAGCACGAGGAATCCGTCCTCGATGCGCAGCGTGCACGCCTCGCACGGGCTGGTCAGCCACGCACCGAGACGCTGGGCCTGGATGGCGGCTCCGGCGGTGAGCTCTCCGCCCGAGATGCCGTTGGGGAAGCCGACGTAGTTCTCGATGCGGGAGCTGGCACCGGCCTGGCCGCCGACGCCGACGGCGTCGACCGACAACGTGTCGAGGCCTTCCGAGGCGCCGTACACCGCCGCGCCCAGGCCGGCGGGGCCGGTGCCGACCACCACCAGGTCGAAGACGCGACCCGGGATTGCGTGATAGGTGAGACCGAGGTGGTCGGCGAACTCCCCCGGCGTGGCCCGCCGCAGCACCCCGGTGGGCGTGAGCACCGCGGGGAGGTCGCCGGGATCCAGCCCCAGGCCGCTCAGCAGGGCGTCGACGCCGTCCGCGTCCTCGAGGTCCATCCACGAGTGGGGGAGGCCGGCCCGCAGTGCGAACCGCCGCAGGGCCATCGCCTCGGGTGAGTAGCGGGAGCCGACGATGCGCAGCGCGAGCGCCGCCTCGCCGGTGCGCAGCGCCTCCCGGCGGGCGGCGAGGGCGCTGAAGATGATGTCGGCGACGTCCGGCTTTGTGGTCATGAGCCGCCGGAACGGGTCGTGCTCGATCACCAGCAGCCGTCCCGGCTGGGTGACCCGGGCGGTGAGGTACGGCCGCTGGCCGGTCAGGAGGGTCAGGTCACCGAGGAACCGTCCGGCGACGTGGGTGGCGATGATGGCCTCCCCCGCGTCCCCGTCCAGGCGAACCACCTCGACCGTGCCCTCGAGGACGACGAAGAAGTCGGACGTCTCGTCGCCCGGGTGGTACAGCACCTCGCCGGCTGCGACCACCCGCTCGTGACCGAACTCGGCGAGCTCGGCGAGCGCGGAGGCCGACAGGGTGGGGATGTAGAGGTCCGCTCCGGGGACATCCGCCGTGCCCGCCGCGACGGCGCGTGCCATCTCGGCGAGGCGAGCCTCCGAGGTCACTGGACGAAGCGCCGGATCGCGTCGGCGCGGTCGATCTGCTCGGTCCCGGTGGGGGCGGTGGAGACGGGCATGCGTGGCTCCGGCGGCGGGGGGTGCCGGCCGGCGGAACCGGTCGTGCCCGGGACACGATAGAGCGTCCCGGGAATCCGTGTCACAAGACACACCGGAGGGGGTCAGGCGGGTGCGGCGGCCCGGGTCTGCTCCTCGCTCACCTGCCAGAGCCGCCGCGCCGCCTCCATGTCGAGGGCCGCGGCAGCCGGCGTGGCGGGTCGCCGGTCGACGTAGTAGCCGCCGCTCGCCTCGGCGACGTCGGGGGAGTCGACCAGCCACACCAGGGTCTCGGCGCCCCGCTCCGGGGTGCGGGCGACGGGCTTGAGGAGGGTCATCAGCGCGCCGACCACCGGTCCGTTGTTCCGGGCGAAGCCACTGGCCACGAATCCGGGATGGAAGCAGTTGGCGGTGACTCCCGCTCCTGCATTGCGCCGCGCCAGCTCGGTGGTGAAGAGGATGTTCGCCAGCTTCGACTCACCGTAGCGGCCGAAGCCGCGAGCACGGTACGAGCGCTGCGCGTCGAGGTCGTCGAAGGGGATGTGCGCCCCCCTGTGGGCGTCGGACGCGGTGGTGACGATGCGCGCCGGCGCGCTCTCCCGGAGCCGGTCCAGCAGCAGGCCGGTGAGAAGGAACGGGGCCAGGTGGTTGAGCGCCCAGGTCGCCTCGATGCCGTCCTCGGTGAGCCGCCGGCTGGTGAACATGGCCCCGGCGTTGTTGACCAGGACGTCGAGGCGAGGGTACCGGTCGAGCACGTCGGCGGCGAGGCGTCGCACCGACGCCTGCGAGGAGAGGTCGGCGAGGAGCACGTCGACGCTCGTCCCGGCGCCGCCCGCGGCCGTGATCCGGGCGACGGCGTCGCGCGCCCTGGACTCGCTGCGGGCCACGATGGCCAGCCTCGCTCCCCGCGCCGCCAGGGCCTCGGCGGCGGCCAGCCCGATGCCGTTGGTTGCCCCGGTGATCAGCACCCGCCTGCCGCTCACGCCGGTGGGGTCCATGGCCGATGAGGGTAGCGGGTTCGGTGAGCGCGAGTGCACCCGGCGACGGAGTCGACCCGGGTGGCGGTGATGGCGCGGAACCCGTCCTCAGCGCGCCCGCACGCGGACCGGCAGGGACTGGACCCCGCGGAGGAAACCGGTCGCCCGAGGTGGCTCGTCGACGAGCGGCTCCAGGCCGGCGAAACGCTCGCGGAGCCGCCCGAACACCACCTGTGCCTCGAGACGCGCCAGCGGAGCCCCCAGGCAGAAGTGGATTCCGGCGCCGAAGCTCAGGGGCTGGTTGTCGCTGCGTCCGACATCGAAGCGGTCCGGCTCGGGGAAGCGCTCGGGGTCGCGGTTGGCGGCGCCGAGCATCGCGACCACGGCGTCTCCGGGGGCCAGGGTGATCGAGTCCACCTCGGCCGGCTCGAGCACCTCGCGGGTGACGAACTGCACTGGCGAGTCGTGGCGCAGCATCTCCTCGACCGCCGAGGGCACCAGGTTGCCATCCGTCCACAGCCGGCGCATCTCGCCGGGATGCCGGAAGAGCGCGAGCAGCCCGTTGCCGATCAGGTTCGTGGTGGTGACGAAGCCCGCGAAGTACAGGAGGAACACCGTGCCCATCAGCTCGGTCTCGGAGAGCCGTCCATCGTCCTCGTCGCGCACCGCGACGAGCGCCGAGAGCATGTCGTCCCGGGGATCTGCGCGCCGCTGCGCGATCAGCGTCCGGAAGAAGCCGTCCCGGACCTCGGAGGCGGCGTCGATCTCGCGCACCTGATCGTCGCTGGGCTCGCGGCCGCCCTCGAGCCGGCTGTCGAGGAACAGGGGACGGAACAGGTCGCGGTACTCCTCGGGAACGCCGACCAGCTCGCTGATGACACAGACGGGGAGAGGCAGGGCGAGATCCGCGATCACGTCGGCGGAGCCCTTCTCGGCGATGCGGTCGAGGTGCTGGTCGACCAGCTCGGTGATCCGCTCCCCCAACCCCGCGACCCGGCGGGGCGTGAAGGCCCGGTTCACAAGACCCCGCAGCCGGGTGTGGTCGGGCGGGTTCGCCATCAGCATCGACGACCCGCGCCTGCGTCGGCGCTCGAGATGCTCGCGCAGCGCCGGCGACCGAACCTCGCCCAGGCCCGGTCGGCGGAGCGGACGCGTGCTGTCGTGACCGAGGCGGTTGTCCTGGAGCAGCTGCCGGCAGGTCCGATGGCGGAACGCGTACCAGAGGTCGTCCCGCTCGCTGCGCTGCATGTCCGGCTGCTCGAGGACCCGCCGGTAGAGCGGGTAGGGGTCGGCCCAGCCCTCGGCGGTGGCCATCACCCGGTGGAGCGCGTCGGCCGCGGACAGCGTCGCCGTCATCGGTTTCCCTCCTCAGCGGGGTCGCTGGGTGCGGCGGACTCTCGGGGACGCCCTCTCAGTGCGGAGAGCCGGGTCAGTCCCCGCTCGAGACCGCCGTCGAGCAGATCGAGCGCCTCGGCGACGAGTGTCGGGAGATGGGGCTGGCCGTCTCGCGCCAGCCACGCGGCCACCGCCACGCGAAGCGACGCCAGGGTCGAGGCCGCGACCACGCCAGGCCTCAGATCGACGGCCGGATCGACCCCGATGCGCTCCGCGACCATGTCCGCCACCGCCTCCTCCCAGAGACGCTGGTGCGCCAGGCTGCGCGCCTGCAGGGACGGGGTCCGGGCCATGATCCTGGCCCGGTCGAGCAGGCGCTGGCGTTCTGTCTCGTAGCCTCCCGCCATCGACAGGATGGCGTGGCGGAGCGCGGTGAGCGCCGGTTCGTCCTCGGGCCGGCCGCCGAGCGCGCGACGCAGGTGGGCCAGCAGGCGCGGATGATCCGCCAGCAGGACGTCCTCCTTGCTGGCGAAATACCGAAAGAAGGTCCGGCGCGACACATCGGCTCGCGCGGCGATGTCGTCGACGCTGACGACGTCGAAACCCCGCTCGGCGAACAGCCGCAGAGCCGCCTGTTCGAGGGCGGCCTCGGTGCGCAGGCGGTGGCGTTCGCGAAGCCCGTCGCCCCCGCCCTGGTCGGATCGTCCAGCGCTCACGACGAACCAGTATGGCCCCGAGTGGCACTCAGTGCAAGTCGGCACCTAATGCCAGCAGGCGTCGACCGCCACGTGTGGGAGGTGCCGCCTTGCATTTCATTACATATTCGTTAGAATCGGCCGCAGCGCCGGGACCCGGGATCCCCTGGGTTCGCGGAGGCCAACCATGCTGGCCCCAGGCCGCGCCCCGGCGGGCGGACGCGGACATGGAGCGGGTGAACGAGGGTCCTGCGGGTGGCGAGCGCACAATTCGCCCGCGTGAGGACCCCAACGGCCGTCCGCGTGCGTCCCGGTCCGGCCGCCACCGTCTGGCTCCGCGAACGGATTCGCTCGGCGCAGGGTGACGACCCGCTCGCAGCCGTCACGGTGGTGGTCCCCACCCACCACGCCGGTCTCCACCTGCGGCACAGCCTGGCCGCCACCGGGTACGCCGGGGTCCGCTTCACCGTGCTCTCCCGGCTCGCCGAGATGCTCGGAGCGCGGCGGCTCGGCGACAGCGGCCACATGCCGCTCACCGCGCCCGTGCGCGGTGCTCTGGTCCGCTCCGCGCTGCGGTCGGCGGGTGGTCCACTGGCGGCCTCGGCTGCGCACGCCGGTCTCGTGGACCTGGTCTCCGCCCTTGCCGCGGAACTGCGGCATCGCCGCGAACCGGATGCCGACGTGGCCCGCATCCGCGCCTCCGGGACGCCGACCGCACGGGCCGCGCTCGACGCTGTCGACGCGTACCGGGTGCGCCTCGCCGCCGAGCGGCGGTACGACGACGTCGATCTGCTCTCGGCCGCCGCCGCCGCCGTCGGCGCCGGGGAGGCGGCCTCCGTCCTGCGCGACGTCGGCACCATCATCGTGCTGCTCCCCGACCACCTCGATCCTCCGATCGCGAGCCTCCTTCGAGCCCTGGCCGGCCATGTCCCGGTCGAGGTGGCGCTCGCCGACGTCGACGACGCGATCGCCGGCCTCGACCTCCTCGGCCTCGGTGCGGTCCCGGCGGTGACCCCGAACCGTCTCGAAGCGGCAATCCCCACCTCTGTGACCATCGCCGCCGACGCCGTCGAGGAGGTGCGCGCCGCGGTGCGCGACGCTCTCGCCGCGCTCGAGCGCGACACCCCGGTCCCGCTGCATCGGCAGGCGATCGTCTACCGCGACGCCGCCGCGTACGGCCTGTTGCTGCGCGACACGCTGACCCTCGCGGGCCTCCCGTACAGCTCGCTCGACGGCCGTCCGCTGGCCGACACGGTGCCGGCGCGCGCCCTCCTCGGAGTGGTCCGCCTCCGCGACGAGGACTTCAGCAGGGGGTCGGTGCTCGGCTGGCTCTCGGGCCTTCCCCACCGGGGCGGGGTGCTGCGCAGCCAGGCGCGGTGGGACCAGCTGAGCCGGCAGGCTGGGGTCGTCCGCGGGCTCGAGCAGTGGGTCGGGCGCATGGGGCGGCTCGCAGAGGAGCGGCGACGCGCCCTCGCCCACCTCGAGAGGGACGACAGCGACGAGCACCTCGGCCGTCGCTTGGCGGTGCAGCGCGACATCGACGACGCCTCGCGGATCGTCGAGCACGTCCAGGCGATCGCGCAGATCACGCGACCCCCGTCCGAGCGCACCTGGCCGGCGCACGTCGCCTGGCTCCACCGCATCCGCGACGAGATCCTCACCCCCGACCACGCCTGGGGCGACGCCGACCTCGAGGCCTCACAGCTGGTCGGAGAGATCGTCGACGGGCTGGGAGCCGCCGCCGACATCGAGCCCGAGGTGGACGTGCGCACCGTCCTGCGCAGCCTCGAGGACGCCCTGCGGACCCGGGCCCGGCCGGAGGGACGGATCGGCGGCGGCATCCTCATCGGTCCGCATCGCGACCTGCTCGGGCTCGACCTCGAGCGCGTCCACGTCCTCGGCGCGCTCGAGGGCGCGTTCCCCGCCGGACTCCGCGTCGATCCCCTTCTCGCCGGCGACCCGCTCGACCGCCGGCCCGAGCACGAGGCCGGAGAGCGGCGCGCCTGGCAGGTGGCGCTGCAATCCTCCGCCGGCGAGGTGGTGGTGAGCGCGCCGACCGTCGACGTCGACGGGCGCACCGTCTACCCGTCGCCGTGGCTGCTCGAGCTCATCGCCGTGGACGGCCAGCGACCGCGGGCCGACGCGGTGCGCCGGGGGTCGGTCACCGACGGGCGGCTGCGTCGCGCCGGCGCGCTCACCACCGATGACCACGCGTCGCCGCCGCTCTCGGTCGCCGAACGACGCGAGCGCGAGGCGCTGCTCGCCCACGCGGGCGGCCTCGACATCACCGCGATCGCGCTCGCGCGCCGCTCCGACCTGCCCCTGGGGCAGGCGGTGCGGGTCGCGCGCGCCCGGCGCTCCTCCGAGCTCACCGAGTTCGACGGCGACCTCGCCGCCGCGGCGCCGGTTTCTCCGCTCCTGGCCGGCGGCCTGGCCGCCCGCGGCCAGTCGGCGACCGGCGTGCAGCAGTGGGCCACCTGCCCGTTCCGCTTCCTCCTCGGCCGCATCCTCTCGGTCGCGGCGACCCCGGATGCCGACGACGAGCGCTGGTGGCAGATCGACTCGGCCGAGCGCGGCACCCTGATCCACGGGATCCTCGAGGACTTCTTCCGCGAGGTCGCGGCCGGCGGCGACCCCCCGCCGGGGCGGTCCTACACCGCGGACCACCTTGCACGGCTCGGTGAGATCGCCGAGGTGCGGTTCCGCGATGCCGAGAAACGTGGCGTCACCGGTCACGACCTCGTCTGGGCGAACGAGCGCGCCACCATCCTCCGCGACCTGCGCTCGCTGCTGGCCGTCGACGCCGAGAGGCGTGGCGAGGGCGGTTGGGTTCCCGAGCTCCTCGAGCAGCCGTTCGGGATCGACCGCGACCAGACCTCGTGGCACGCCCTCGAGGTGCCGATCGCCGGCGGGTCGGTGATCCGGTTCCGCGGGTTCATCGACCGGGTCGACCTCGCGCCGGGGCGTGCACGCGTGCTCGATTACAAGACCGGCAAGTACGAGAAGCTGGCGGTGGGCGTGGAGGACCGCCTCGACCACGGCCGCCGCCTCCAGCTTGCGATCTATGCGCTCGCGGTGCGGCAGCAGGCGGTGCGGGATGGGCGCCCGCCACCGGAGCTCTCGTCGCTGTACTGGTACGCGACCTCCCGAGGTGAGTTCAGGACGACCGGGCTGGAGGTGACCGCGGAGGTCGAGGCCACCCTCGTCGACGTCCTCGGCAGCATCGACGCCGGGGTCCGCGCGGGATGCTTTCCGCAGGTGCCGGGCGATTTCAACGACCACTGGGGGCGCTGCGACAACTGCTCGTTCTGCGAGTTCGATGCGGTGTGTCCCGCCGGTCGCGACGTCGTCACAGCGGCCAAGCGCGGCAGCCCGCCGATGCAGCCCTACCACGCCCTCACCCCCGCCGCCGCCGCCGCCGACGTTCCGGATGCCGAGGACCCCGACGGATGAGGCGGACCCCGGTCGACCACGCCGAGCGCACCCGGCTGGAGTCCGAGCTCGACACCACCCTCTTCGTCGAGGCGGGGGCCGGGACCGGGAAGACCACCGCGGTCGTCGCCCGGATCGTCGCCCTCGTCGCCGCGGGGCGCCTGTCGATGGAGCGGCTGGTGGCGATCACGTTCACCATCGCGGCCGCCGGAGAGCTCCGGGTCCGCGTCCGCGAGGGCCTCGAGCGGGCCGCCGCCGACGAGGGCCGGCGGCAGCCCGAGCGGGACCACTGCGCGGTGGCTGCGAGCGAGGTGGAGCGC
>DASXNK010000191.1 GCA_036495095.1 Candidatus Dormiibacterota bacterium
ACCGGCGGCGTCCATGCCTGCCGCGCGCAGGTCACCGTTCCCGTCCGGATGCTGGTCGAACGGCGGCACGCGTAGGCCGTCGTGGAGGAGCGTCCACACCAGGAAGTCGATGCCCCCTCCCTCGGTGGTGCCCCACGACCAGGGGTCGGGGTCTCCGATCAGATGCATGGGAACGTGCCGGTCGTGCCCACGCGCCGCCAGCGCTCGAAGCGCCCGCGACGCGGAGACGGTCTCACGTGGCCTTCGGACCGCTGAGGCTGCTGTTGGTGGTCAGATTGGTGGTCAGGCGGCCCAGCAGGCAACCCACCCCGCGCCCCCCGACCGCCCGATCCGTATTCGAAAACTTGGTACCCGCTGCAGGACTCGAACCTGCGACAAAGGGATTAAGAGTCCCCTGCTCTACCAACTGAGCTAAGCGGGCACGCTGCCGGGGGACCGATTGTAGCGCCGCCGGCCGGGGCATCCGATCAGCGGCGGGAGGCGGCCGCCGGTCCCTCGCCGCGGCCCACCCGTCCGGCGCGGCGCTCGCGCGGAAGCCAGAGCAGGGAGCGTCGCTGCTGGGCGAGGCGGAGCAGCAGGGAGGGGGGCTGGGGGCTGATGCCGCGCATCGGCGAGGTGGTGCGGCCGGCGATGGCGCGGCGCAGGTCGGCGCCGGTGCGGCCGGGGAACGCGGTCAGCATCCTGCCGAGGTCGTGGCGGCCGAAGTGGCTGTCGCCGGCGCCGAGGGCGGCGCCGAGGCGCTCGCGGTGCTGGGCGTAGAAGCCGTCGAGCTGCGACTGGGCGCGGCCCGTCATCGGCGCGGTGTGGCGGATCTCGATGCCGTCGACGGTGCGGTGCTCGAGCAGGCGCAGCGTCCGCCGGGCGGTGATCGAGGCGAAGTACGTGGGCATGAACGGGTGGGGCAGCACCGCCACCCCGCCCTGGTCGTGGATGGCGTCGACGGTGTCCTCGACGCTCATCCCCATCCGCACCGGGCGCTCCAGCCAGAGCCCGACCACGTGGACGCTCGCCGGCGCTGCGGTGGTCACCTCCTCGCCGGGCACCACCTCGAGGCCGTGTCCGGCGCCGGCCTCGACCGCCCTCGCGGTGGACGCCATGGTGTCGTGGTCGGTGACGCAGAGCACCGCGATGCCGGCGGCGGCGGCGGCGGCGACCAGCTCCTCGGGCGAGACCATGCCGTCGCTCGCGGTGGTGTGGGCGTGCACCTCGGCCGCGGAGAGGCCCGGCGCCAGGCGCACCCGGCCATCCCGCGGCTCAGCCACCGGCCCCCACCCTGGCCTCGCGCAGCGCCCCCACCCGCGGGGCCACCAGGCGGGTCATCACCGTCCACGCGAGCGCCGCGCTGCCGATCCCGGCGAGGGCGTCGACGAGGTAGTGCTCACCGAGGTAGACGATGCTGACCCAGACCATCAGGCACCAGGCGAGCGCGGGCCACACCAGCCGGCGGTCGAGGGCGCGGAGCGCCAGCAGCGCGAGCATCGGGAAGGCGGCGTGGAGCGACGGGAAGGCGGCCACCGGGTTGGGGTTGAGCGACTGGTAGTAGGGGCTCACCGCGCTCGGCAGGGTGGTGCCGATGACGCGGCGGAAGCAGCACGCCATGCCGTGGTCCTGGGCGTACCAGGGCGGCGCGGTCGGCACCAGCAGGTAGACGACGAAGCAGGCGAAGGCGAGCCCCATGAGCGCGGTGACGAAGCGGAGGAAGATGCGGCGGTCGACCAGCCAGAGCACCAGGCCGACCCCGATGGGCACCAGGAAGTGGCAGAAGTAGACCACGGTGGCGGCGTCGTCGACGACCTCGCCGAGGGGCGCGAGGGCCTGCTGGAGGGTGGCGGTGGGCAGCCGGCCGCCGCCCAGCCACCGGTCGGCGCCGGCGAGCTCGGAGATCAGCGGGGGGATGCCGGTGCGGGGGGCGATCCCGCGCATCGCCTCCCAGCCGAGGAGGATGGCCACGAACGGAACCCAGTCGGCGGCGAAGCGGAGCAGCCGGCGGCTCACCACCGCGACCGGGACCAGCAGCAGGAGCAGGTAGTCGGGGGAGACCGAGATGCCGCGCCAGATCATCACCGCGCTCACCAGCACGAGATAGAGAAGGGCGAGAGCGGCCAGCGGGCCGGGTCGGAGGGCGCGCGCGGAGAGGGACACCTGTCTCGCCATCCGCCGGAGGATACACGCCGGTCTCAGGCGGCCCGCCGGCGCCTCCTGCCCTCGCGGCTCAGCCGCTGCTGGAGCACCCCGAGCACCGCCGCCTCCTCCGGGGAGAGGCGGTGGAGGCTGTTGCGGATCTCGGCGGCCGCCCGCGCCTCGAGCAGCTGCGCCAGCGAGCCGTCCATGTACGACTCGACGACCGCAGGGTGGATGTAGCACGTGCGGCACACCGCCCGGGTGTTGCCGAGCCGCGCGGCGACGGTGTCGATGGCGCTGAGCAGGTTGCGCTTCGCCTGCGCCTGGGAGTCGAAGCGCTCGAACTCGCGGAGGGCCTGGGCGGCGAGCACCGTCCCCGCCCAGGTGCGGAAGTCCTTGGCGGTGTACTCGCCACCGCCGGCCTCGCGCAGGTACTCGTTGACGTCCTGGGAGTGGATGCCGCGGACGTTGCCGTCGCCGTCGACGTACTCGAGCAGGCGCTGGCCGGGCAGCTCCTGGCAGCGGCGCAGCACCCGGGCGAGGCGCCGGTCGGAGACGCCGACGCTGTGGTCGACCCCGCTCTTGCCGCGGAACACGAAGCGCACCGTCGACCCCCGGATCTGGGCGTGCTCCTCGCGCAGCGTGGTGAGCCCGTAGTGCTGGTTCTGGCGAGCGTACTCGTCGTTGCCGACCCGGATCAGGGTGGTCTCGAGCAGCCGCACCGCGCAGGCCACCACCTTCTCCCGGGGCAGGCCGGCGCGCGCCATGTCGCGGGCGACCCGCCGGCGGATCCGCGGCAGCGCCCGCGCGAAGGCGATGGTGTGCTCGTACTTGTGGGCGTCGCGCACCTCGCGCCAGCGGTCGTGATAGCGGTACACCTTGCGCCGGCGGGCGTCGCGGCCGGTGGCCTGGATGTGACCCCGCTCGCTCGGGCAGATCCAGACGTCGGTCCAGGCCGGGGGGATGGCGAGGTGCCTGATCCGCAGCAGCGTCTCGGTGTCGGTGACCTGCCGCCCCTCGGGATCGAGGTGGACGAACCCGTCCCCGCGCCGCTCCCTGCGGATGCCCGGCCCGGAGTCGTCGACGTGGCGCAGGCCGGCCTGGCGGGCGGCGGCGATCGCCTCCTCCGGGGTGGGGACGCTGGACACCGGCGGGACCTCCGAGCGGGCAGCGGCGCTGACGCCGATGGGTATGCCCTGTCGATCACGGGTTCACACCTCGCTACCCTACCCGGCGGATGACCGGCTTTCGCCTCCCCGAATCCGACGAGGAGCCCGCCGCCCCCGTCGCCGCCCGCCACGGCAGCGCCCTGCCCGGCGAGGCGCTGCTCTCCGCCGCGGTCGACCTGCCCTGGGACGACTGGCTCGGCGCCGGCGCGGCCGACCAGGTGCGCGACGGCTCGCTCGGGCTGGTGCGGCACGCCTACCCGGCGACCGCGGCCCGGGACATGGGCCAGGCTTCGACCACCGCGGGGATGCTCCGCGGCGACCCCGCCGCCCGGGAGCGGCTCGGCGCGGTGGCGCTGCGCGTCGCCGCCGCCCACCACCGCCCGGCGCGGATGCCCCATCAGCCCGGCGAGGAGCCGTTCGCGTGGTGGGTGGCGGAGGAGCGGGCGCTGGTCTGGATGCCCTGGGAGGGCGAGGCCGCATACGGCCTCGAGCTGCTCGAGAGCGGCCAGGCCGACGCCGTGGTGGTGACCGCCCCGGACGCCTGCTGGACGGTGTTCCGCACCGGCCTGCCCCGCCGCGGCGCCCGCGGAGGCTGGGCCCGGCTCCCCGAGCGCTTCCGCACCGCGATCGCCGAGCGGGCCGGCGCCGAGGCCACCGCTCTGGAGCGGGCCCGGTGGCGACGTGAGGGCGACGTCATCACGGTGCGCTGGCGCGAGGGCGAGCGCCTCCGCAGCGCATCGGTGAGCGTCAACCGCCCGCCGACCGCCGGCTGAGAGCTCGTTGAGAACCGCTCCCGGGAGGGTCTGAGCGGCTCCGAGCGTCCATATACTCGGCTGACCATGACCGGACCCCGCGTGCTCGTCGTCGACGACGAGCCGAGCATCACCGACTTCATCGCGCTGGGACTGCGCCACGAGGGCTTCGACGTCCGCACCGCGCCCGACGGCCGGGCCGCGCTCCGGGTCGTCGACGACTTCAAGCCCCAGATCGTGGTGCTCGACCTGATGATGCCCCGCATGGACGGCTGGGAGCTCTGCCGGGCCCTCGCCGGCGACCGCAACCGCGGGCTGATCATCCTCAGCGCCCGGGACGAGACCACCGACCGCATCCAGGGGCTGGAGCTGGGCGCCGACGACTACCTGGTCAAGCCGTTCGAGTTCGGCGAGCTGCTCGCCCGGGTGCGCGCCGTGCTCCGCCGCCGCCTGCCCGACCTCGCCCGGGTGGTGCGCGCCGGCGAGCTCAGCATCGACACCGCCACCCGGGAGGTGCGGCTCGGCGAGCGGCTCATCGAGCTCAGCGTCCGCGAGTTCGACCTGCTCCACTTCCTCGCCCTCAACGCCGACCAGGTGCTGCCCCGCCAGCGCATCCTCGACGAGGTCTGGGGCTACAACTTCTTCGGCGACGAGAACAACGTGGAGGTCTACGTGCGCTATCTGCGGCAGAAGCTCGTCGACCCCCAGCACCAGCGCATCCAGACGGTGCGCGGAGTCGGCTACCGGCTCCGCACCGAGGTGGACGCGGTGGCGGAGGTCTGAGCCGACGGCCTCGCCGGGCAGGCTCCGCCGTGCCCTGGGCTCGCTGCGCTGGCGGCTGACGCTCACCTATGTCGCGCTGCTCGCCCTGCTCCTCGCCGCCCTCGCCGGCTTCCAGTACGCATCCCTGCAGCGCAGCCTGGTGAGCACCCGGGTGGCGGACCTGCGCGGCGACCTGCAGGGGGCGGTCAGCGACCTCGTCAGCGGCAACGGGGTGCGGCCGGTGCTCCCCCGGGCGCGGCGCACCCCGGCGGCGACGCCCTCGCCAAGTCCCGGCGCCGGCGCCCCGGCGGCGCCGGCGACGCCCACCTCGGCCGAGATCAAGGCTGTGGTGGGCGGCCAGAACTGTGCCTCGATCCCCGCCGCGGTGGTCGCACGGGTGGCCACCTTCCTCGCCAATCGCACCTCGATCGTCTCCGGCCAGAGCATCTCCATCGCCGTCTACGACGCCAACCTCAACGTCATCGGGACCCACTCGCCGGCCAGCCTCGCCGCCCTCCCCCGGCTCTCCTCGACGGAGCTGACCCGCGCCCTGAGCGGCAGCCAGTCCGCCGCCCAGGTGATCGACGACGCCGTCGGCCAGGGACAGCTGGTGGTCGCCTTCCCGGTGCACGCGAGCGCGACCCGAACCACCCGGGCCTGTCTCGCCGCCCAGCTGGGCACCCCGATGGCGACGATCGACGATGTGCTCACCTCCGACCGCGACGCGCTGCTGCTCGGCGGCGGCGCGGTGCTCCTCCTCGCCCTGCTCGCCGGGCTCTGGCTCACCGAGCGCGCCCTGGGGCCGCTCCACCGGGTCACCGACACCGCGGGGAAGCTCGCCGCCGGTGACCTCCGCGCCCGCAGCCGGCTGCCCGAGCGCGGCGACGAGGTGGGCACCCTGGCGCGCGCCTTCGACGACATGGCCGACCGCATCGAGGTGGCCTTCGCCGCCCAGGCCGAGTCGGAGGCGCGGACCCGGCGGTTCATCGCCGACGCGTCCCACGAGCTGCGCACCCCGCTGACCGCGCTCAAGGGGTACATCGACGTGCTCCGGCGCGGCGTCTCCCGCGACCCCGAGTCGCTGGAGGCCGCACTGTCGGCGATGGCGCGGGAGTCGGAGCGGATGCGGATGCTGGTCCTCGATCTGCTCACCCTGGCCCGGATCGACGCCCAGCCGGCCACCAGCCCGGAGCGGCTCGACCTCAACGAGGTTCTCGCCGGGGTGCTCGACGAGGGGGTGCCGGGGATGCCGGGGACGCTCGAGCGGCGCTTCGCCAGCCCGCCGGTGATGGTCACCGCCGACCGCGGCGCGGTGATCACCGTGGCCCGCAACCTGCTGGTCAACGCCTGCAAGTACGCCCCCGGGGCGCGGCAGGTGTGGTCGACCGAGGCCGACGACGGGCAGGCGCGGTTCAGCGTCCTCGACGAGGGGCCGGGCATCTCGGCGGCCGACCTCCCCCATCTCTTCGAGCGCTTCTACCGGGGCGAGAAGACCCGGGCGCGCGAGGAGGGCGGCAGCGGGCTCGGCCTCAGCATCGTGCAGGGGCTGGTCCGCGCCCAGGGCGGCGAGGTCTCGATCGAGAGCGAGGAGAACCGCTGGACGCGGGTGGTCGTGCGTCTCCCCGTGTCAACCCGGTAGCGCGACCCCACCAGAACGCGTCACACTCACGGGTCTCCTCAGTCTGTGCAGACGTGGGATCAAGGATGGTAGGATCACGCCCACGAGAGGTTGCATTGATGCACTCATTCTTATTTCGCCGCGAGGTGTTCCATGAGCCATCGTAGAAGGATGTTGACCGCAGTTCGCGCTCTCGCCGTCGCCCTCAGCCTGGGCGGAGGGGCGCTCATGGGGCACAGCGGGGTCCACTCCGCCCGCGCCGCCACCGCGGCGGACTCGCCTCAGGGATCGTCGGTCGTCGCCGCGCCGGCGGCGACGTCCACCGAATGCGACAAGGACGACGCCGACAAGGCGAAGCCGGACGTCACCACCGACCAGGCGAAGCCGGCCGCGGTGACCGACCAGGCCGCGCCCGCCGAGAAGGACGCCGCCGACACGTCGGGCGACGTCAAGGACAAGGACGCCGACTCCGACAAGGACGGCGACAAGGACAAGCCCGACGACGACAAGGACAAGGCGGACGACGACAAGGACAAGCCGGACGACGACAAGGACGCCAAGGACACCGACGACACCTGCGCGACCTCCGGGACGGGCGGCGTCGCCGTGCCCCCCGCCGCGCCGCTGCCGGCCACCGGCAGCGCCACCAAGGCCGCGTCCGCGTCGGCTCCTCTGACCGGCGTTCCCAACACCGGCTCCGAGGTTCCCTTCGGCGCCGGGCTGCTGCTGACCACCGCGGGCGCCGCGGCGCTGATCGCGGGCCGGAGGCGGCGGCGCAGCGAGTAGACGTTCGAACCGGCGGGGGCTACTGCGGGCGGGCGACCACCACCCGCACGTAGCCCCCGGCCGACTCCTCGAGGACGAGCACCGGGAAGCCGTCCTCCTCGCAGGAGCGGGGGACGTTCTCCTCGGGCTCGCCGTGATCGAGCCAGACCTCCACGCACTGTCCCGGGTCGACCTTGTCGAGGGCGACGCGGGTCTTCACGTAGTTCAGCGGGCAGCCGACGCCGCGCAGGTCGAGGGTGCGGGCGGGGACCGGGACGGCGGCGCTCACAGGTCGAAGGGCGACTGCACGGCGAAGTGGCTGAACACCGAGAAGCGGTCGGCGAGCAGCAGCACCCCGAAGACCAGCAGCAGCGCCCCGCCGACGAGGTTGACGATGCCGAGGTGCCGGTTGACGGCGCGGATCGGCCCCTGCAGCCGGTCGGTGAGCGCGGCCAGCAGCATGAAGGGCACCGCCAGCCCCAGGCAGTAGGCGACCATCACCGGCAGGCCGTCGAAACGGCCGTCCTGGGCGACGCTGAGGATGGCGCTGAGCTGGGGCCCGATGCAGGGCGTCCAGCCGGCGGCGAAGGTGACACCGAGCAGCAGGCCGCCGAGCAGCCCGCCCCGTTCGGGCAGCCGGTGGATGCGCACCTCGCGCATCAGCGCGCCGATGCGCAGCACCCCCAGGGTCTGGAGCGCCAGGACGATCACGATGCTGCCGGCGACGATGTCGACCGCCCGCTGGTGGGTCGCCAGCACGGTGACGTCGAGGGCCCGGAGCACGTAGTAGAGGCCGATGAACACGGCGCTGAAGCCGGCCACGAAGGCGGCGCCGTTGGCGAGCACCGGCACCCGGGTGGCCACCGCGCCGGGGCGGACCGCCACCGCCACCGCCGCTCCCGGCCCCTCCCCGGCCACCGGCTGCGCCGGGGTGGGCTCACCGGCGCGGCTGCCGAGGTAGGCGAGATACGCGGGCGCCAGCGGAAAGACGCAGGGCGACAGGAAGGACACCATGCCCGCCGCGAAGGCGAGCGGGTAGCTGAGGTGGAGGACGGTGCTGGCGATCACCCTGCCGCTGAGGATACGCCGCGTCGCTGAGGCGGCCGCCTCAGCCGCCGCGCACAGGATCGAGGTCGATGCGCACCACGGCGCTGATCTCGACCGCCGCCCCCAGGGGCAGCTCGGCGACGCCGACGGCGGCGCGGGTGTGCCGGCCGCGCTCGCCGAGCACCGCCACCATCAGCTCGGAGGCCCCGTTGAGCACCGCCGGCTGGGCGGTGAAGCCCGGGGCGCTGCGCACGTATCCCTCGAGGCGGAGCACCTGGCGGACGGCGTCGAGCGAGCCGGTGGCGGCGCGCATCAGGGCGAGCAGGTTGAGGGCGCAGAGCCGGGCCCCGGCCGCGGCCGCCTCGACGCCGACGTCGGCGCCGACCACCCCGGCGCAGCGCAGCTCGCCGTGGGCGAGGGGCAGCACCCCGCTGGTGTACAGGAGATCGCCGGCGACCAGGTAGGGCACGTAGGCGCCGAGCGCGGCCGGCGGCTCGGGCAGCTCGATGCCGAGCTCGTCGAGGCGGGCGGAGGTGTCGGGCATCTGCTATCTCCCGGGGGGCGCGACCATGGCGTCGATCGCCGCCTCCAGCTGGACGACGTTGCGCACCTCCGCCACCTGGGTGCAGTGGGGCACGTACGCGGGCATCGACGAGTCGCCGAGCCCCCAGCTCAGCCTCGCCTCGGGGTTGAACCACACCACCCGCCGCGCCCGCGCCCGCAGGCTGCCGAGCACCTCGGCGCGGGGCGGGGTGTAGTTGCCACGGCCGTCGCCGAGCACCAGCAGGATGGTGCGCGGGGTGACCGCGTCCGGGTACTCGGTGGCGAAGCTCTCCAGGCTGCGACCGTAGTTCGTCGACGAGTACCAGGCGATGTCCCGGGGCTGCATCGCCCGGTCGATCGCGGTGGCGGCGTCGGCCTCGGCGAACTCCCCCGTCACCTCGACCGTGCCGCTGACGAAGACGAAGGTGCGCACCCGGCTGAAGCGGTCCTGGAGCCGGTAGAGGAAGTGGAGCATGAACCGCACCGTCGTCTGCATCGAGTTGCTGATGTCGCAGAGCGCGGCCACCTGGGGCCTGTGCTGCGGCGGCTTCTCCCAGCGCAGCCGGAAGGGCACCCCGCCCGACTGCAGGTTGGCGCGCCAGGTCCGCTGCATGTCGAGGGCACCGCGGCGCCGGGGGCGGCGGCGCAGCTCGGGCAGGGAGTCGAGCTTGCGTCCCAGCCGCTCGACCAGCCGTGCCATCTCCGCCGACTCGCGCGGCGAGAACGCGCCCAGCGGGGCGCGGCCGAGGTCGCTGCGCAGCCGCTCGCGGCGGCGCTGGGCGTCGATCCGCTCGAACTCGGCGTCGACGGTGCCGCGCACCGTGGCCCGCAGGCGGTCGATCTGCTGGCGCATCCGCTCCCGCCAGGCGCGCGCCGCGCCCTCGTCCAGGCCCGCCGCCCGCAGCGCCGCCTGGAAGCGGTCGAGGGCGGCGTCCGCGCCCGAGCCCGCCCCCAGCGCCTCGAGGATGGAGCGGCCAGCCATCCCCCGTTGCAGCAGCGACTCCAGGCCGGCGATCGCCTCGCGGGCGGCCTCGCGGACCATCAGGGCCAGCTCGAGGTCGCCCATGTCCATCAGCCGGTCGAGCAGCGCCTGGAGCTCGCCCCCGAGGGCGTCGAGCGCCTCGGGCGGCAGCGGGGGAAGGTCGTCCGGGGGCTCGACGGTGGGCAGCACGCCGCCGCGGCTGCCGTAGGGGGAGAAGTAGAGGTCGAAGAGCTGCTCGAAGAGCTCGAGGTCGATGCTCCGCTTCACCAGGGTGCCGCGCAGCGCGGCGCGGAAGGTGCGGCGGTCGTCGAGCTCGACCGTGCCCGCGGCCACCAGCGCCTCGGCGGCCTCCGGCGGCGACACCCGCACCCCGGCGGCCCGCAGCGCCGCCACGAACTGGAGGATGTGCTCGTCCACCGCGCGTCCGCTAGTTGAGCAGCGCGTGGAGCGACTCGCGTCCCTTGCGCACGTCGCCCTCGTACTTCAGCACCAGCGAGAGGGTCTCGGAGACCACCGCCGGGTCCAGGGTCTCGGCGTTGAGCAGCACCAGGGCGCGTGCCCAGTCGATCGACTCGGAGATGCTGGGGAGCTTGCGCAGGCCCAGGGTCCGCAGCTTCGCCATTGCGTGGGCGACCTGCCGGGCCAGCTCGGCGGAGGCCTCGGGGACCCGGCGGCGGATGATGTCGCGCTCCCGCTCGGCGCAGGGGAAGTCGAGGTGGAGGTGGAGGCAGCGCCGCCGCAGGGCGTCGCTCAGCTCGCGCTGGGCGTTGCTGGTCAGCACCGTCACCGGCCGGGTGCGGGCGGTCAGCGTGCCCAGCTCGGGGACGGTGACCTGGTAGTCGCCGAGCATCTCGAGGAGGAAGGCCTCGAACTCGGCGTCGCCCTTGTCGATCTCGTCGATGAGGAGCACCACCGGCTTCTCACTGAGGATCGCCTTCAGCAGCGGGCGGGGGAGCAGGAACCGGTCGCTGAAGAAGACGTCGTCCTGGACGGCGATGCGCTCGACCGCCTCCGCCAGGGTGGCGGCGTCGCCGACCGCCTCACCGATCTTGTCGCGGAGGATCTGGGTGTAGAGCAGCTGCTTCGCGTACTCCCACTCGTAGAGCGCCTTGGCCTCGTCGAGCCCCTCGTAGCACTGCAGCCGGACCAGCTCGCGGTCGAGCGCGCGGGAGAGCGCCCGGGCGAGCTCGGTCTTGCCCACCCCCGCCGGCCCCTCGACCAGCAGCGGCTTCTCCATGCGGGTGGCCAGGTAGGTGACGGTGGCGGCGTCGGGATCGATCAGGTAGTCGGCGGTGTCGAGACGGGCGATGCAGTCGGCGACGGAGGCGAACTGGTCGGTGCTCACGGGGGACCGTCCACGTCCAGCCGCCGCTGCCGGCGGCGCAGCCCGACCGCGACGGCGCCGAGCGCCGCCAGCACCTCGACGGCCAGCGGGAAGGGCCAGTGGAAGATCGCCCCGACGAGCCGCGCCGGGCCCGACTGCTCGGGGACCAGGGGCTCGATCGCCACCGGCTTCGGGGTGGCGGCCGGACGGGGCAGTGCGGCCGAGCTGACCGGCGCGGTGCCCTTCTCGCCGGTCACCGCCGCCGG
Source organism: Candidatus Dormiibacterota bacterium (assembly GCA_036495095.1). NCBI lineage: Bacteria > Bacillati > Candidatus Dormiibacterota > Candidatus Dormiibacterota bacterium. The sequence continues at coordinate 11,350 of DASXNK010000191.1, forward strand.
GGGCGGGACGGTGTCGTCGATCTGGCTGTACAGCGCGGCGCCGCCCTGAGGCGGCACCACCGCGATCATCACCAGCGGCGGCTGGGCGGGGGCGACGGCGATCGAGGAGACCGAGTGGCGGTCGGCGGGCAGCCCCTTGTCGGCGGGGACGAAGCTGCCCCCCCCGTCGGTGGAGCGGAGGATGGTGCCGCCGCTGCTCCCGCCGGCGTCGCTGCCCGCGTAGACGAGGTTGGGATCGAGCTGGCTGAAGCCGACGGTGGTCACCGAGAGCTGCTCGGCGATCCCGCCGCTCGGGGTCCAGGTGGTGCCGCCGTCGATGCTGTGGTAGGTGCCCTTGTTGGTGGCCACCACCAGGGGCCGGAACTGGGCCGACTGGGGGAGCGGCCCGGCGCCGAGCGACGACACCGTCGCGGTCGCGGGGAGGCCCTGGGCGAGCGGCTCCCAGGCGGGGCCGGGGCCGGCGTTGCGGAAGAGGAAGCCGGCGCCCGGGCCGCCGTCGGTGCCGGCGACCAGGGTGAACTGCGGGGAGTTGGCGGCCACCGCGACCGCGCTCACGTCGAAGCCGTCGAGGCCGGCGGGGCGCCAGGTGGTGCCGTCGACGCTCACCGCCACGCCGTTGCTGGTGCCCACCGCGAGGCCACCGAGCCCGAAGGCCACGGCGCGCACGTTGCGGTCGGGAAGGCCGGCCGAGACCTCGCGCCAGGTGGCGCCGCCGTCGTCGCTGCGCTGCACCCCGCCGCCGGCCAGCCCCGCGTAGGCGGTGTGCGCCGGGCGGACGTCGAAGCCGACCACCCAGACCCGGGAGCCGTGGACCGGCGTGGCCCTCCAGGTCTGGCCGCCGTCGGTGGTGCGGTAGACCCCCGCGTCGGTGGCGGCGAGCGCGGTGGCGGGGAGAGCGGGGTTGAAGGCGACCGACCAGATCCTCGCGCCGCCCAGCCCGGGGAGCACCCCCACCCTGCCCCAGTCGGCGGCGATCGCCGGTGACGTGCCCGCCACCACGAGGGCGACGAGGGCGACGAGGACGGCGGCGGCCGCCCGGCGGGCAGCGGTGATCACCGTGTCGAGGATAGCGGTTGACCTCAGGGGGAAGACTCAGGATCCAGGCTATGGGATCAGCGGCCCGAGGACGATGGTGTGCTCACGGTCGGGCCCGACCGAGACCCCCTCCACCGGCGCGCCGCTCACCTCGCCGAGACGGGTGATGTAGGCGCGGGCCGCGGCGGGCAGGTCCTCCAGCCGCCGGCAGTCGCGGGTCGGCGACCGCCAGCCGGGCATCTCCTCGTACACCCCCTCGAGGTGCTTGAGGTGGGAGATGTTGGCCATGGGGTGGTCCCAGGCCTCGCCCTTGCTGAGGTAGCCGGTGCAGATCCTGATCGGGTCGACGTTGTCGAGAACGTCCAGCTTGGTGACGAACATCGCGTCCACGCCGTTGGTGTTCACCGCGTAGCGGGCCACCGCGGCGTCGAACCAGCCCACCCGCCGCGCCCGCCCGGTGACGGTGCCGAACTCGGCCCCGACCTCGCGGATGCGGTCGCCGAGGCCGTCGTGGAGCTCGGTCGGGAAGGGACCGTAGCCCACCCGGGTGGTGTACGCCTTGAAGACCCCGATCGTCTTCGAGATCCGCGAGGGGGGGATGCCGCTGCCGGTGCAGGCCCCGCCCGCGGTCGGCGCCGAGGAGGTGACGTAGGGGTAGGTGCCCAGGTCGATGTCGAGCATCACCCCCTGGGCGCCCTCGAGGAGGATGCGGTCGCCGCGGGCGATGGCGCCGTGGACGATCGGGTAGATGTCGCGGATGTGGCGGTCGAGCAGCTCGCCGTACTGCATGTACTCGTCGAGGATCGCCTGCTCGTCGAAGGGGTCGACGCCGTAGAGCCTGGTGAGCGCCTCGTTCTTGAGCCGGAGCACGAAACGGAGCTTCTTCTCCATGAACTTCGGCTTCTGGAGGTCGCCGATGCGGAAGCCGATCCGGCGCACCTTGTCCTCGTAGGTGGGACCGATGCCGCGGGCCGTGGTGCCGAGCCGGTCGTCGCCGCGCTGGTGCTCGCCGAGCTTGTCCAGGGCGGGGTGATAGGGCATCACCATGTGGGCCCGGTCACTGATGAAGAGGTTGTCGGTGCTGATGCCCTGGCCGCGGAGGGTGTCGAGCTCGCGGAGGAAGGCCCCGGGGTCGACCACCATGCCGTGGCCGATCACGCAGGTGACCTGGGGGTAGAGGATGCCGCTGGGGATGAGCTGGAAGCGGAACTCGCGTCCCCCGCTGACCACGGTGTGGCCGGCGTTGTTCCCCCCCTGGGAGCGGACCACCATCTCGACGCCGTCGGCGAGGAGGTCGATGACCTTCCCCTTCCCCTCGTCACCCCACTGGCCGCCGACCAGAATCGTCACGCTCATCGCGGCCGGTAAGGCTACCGGAAGTGCGGCGCACGGGGTCGCCCGCCCGGTATACAGCGGGTGATGGAGCGTCGCCTCGCCGGGCCCGGCGTCCCCTCCCCCCCGGACGGAGCGGCCTGGCGCCGGCCGCTGCTCGCGCTCGTGATCGCCGCGGCGTCGCTGGCGGCGGTGCTCCTCGGCCCCCGGCTCTTCGACACCGATCCGGTGGGCGTGGATCCCTTCGACGCCCGCCTGGCGGCGGTCGCGCTGGTGCTCGCCGGTGTGGCCATGGCCTGGGCACGGCTCGCCGAGATGCGCGGCGTCCTCCTGGCGGTGGCCGCGGTGGTCCTGCCCTACTGCCTCTGGTCGGCCACCCCGCGCGCGCTCGGGCTGCTCCTCGGCGGCCGGATCTCCTTCGACGCCGAGGTGCTCGGCGCCGACGGGGTCTACGTCGCCGCCACCCTGGCGATCGCCGCGGTGGCGGTGCGCCGGCTGCCGGCGCGGTGGCGGCCGCGGCTGCGGCTGCTCACCGCCCGGCCACTCGCCCTCGCCGTGGCCGTCCTCGGCGTCGCCGCGGTGGTGGGCATCGCCCTGGCGCTGCCCGCCGAGCCGCTGGGCCGGCTCGGCATCCCGGTGGCGGCGGTGCGCCGCGACCTGCCCCTGCTCGGGCCCGCCTACGTGCTCCAGGCCGCCGCCCAGGAGCTGCAGTTCCGCGGGCTGCTGCTCGGCGTCCTGGAGCGCACCATGCGCCCGGCGGCGGCGAACCTGGCCCAGGCGCTGCTCTTCGGCCTCGCCCACATCGCGGTGCTCTACGAGGGGCCGGCCGCGGCGCTGGTCCCGGTCACCGTCGTGCTCGGCCTGGTGCTGGGCGCGCTCACCCGCTGGACCGGCTCGCTGTGGCCGGCGATCGCCATCCACTCCGCCCTCGAGGTCGGCGTCGCCGTCGCCGTCATCCCCGGCCTCTATGGCCAGTGAGCGCCGGCGGCGGGCGCTCACCGCGGTGCCGCTGGCGCTGGGACTGCTCGCCGCCGCCCCCTCGGCCTCGGCCCCCTCGGCGGCCGAGCCCTGGTGGGTGCCGGTGGGCCTGCGCGGAGAGGCGGTCACCGCGGTGGTGCCCGGGGCGACCGGGCTGCTGGTGCTCGCCGGCGGCCGCCTCCGCTGCCTGGCGCTGCCCGGGAGCAGCGGTCCGGCGGTCTGCGGGCGCCCGCTCGGCCATCCCGGCGCCGCCGGCGTGCCGGGTTCGCCGCGCTGGCTGCTGCGCGGCGGCCACGTCCTCCGGCCCGACCTGGGGGCGGCGGCGGTCGATCCCGGCAGCCCCGACCTCGGCGCCTCCGCGCGGCTCCTGGTGGCCCCTGCGGCGGATCCCGGGGTGGTGGTGGCGGTGGCCGCCGACGGCACCGTCTGGCGGCGCACCCCGGCGGGGGGCTGGGGCAGGTCGCTGCTCCTCCTCCCCCAGAGCCTGATCGCCGGGCCGCCGGCGGTGACCGGCCTGGCCGCCTTCGAGACCAGCCCGCTCACCCCCGCGGTCTACCTGGCCACCGACGGTGACGCGGTGCTGATCACCACCGACGGCGGCGACGACTGGGTCCGGGCCGCCCCGGGCCTGCCCACCGGCGTGCTCACCCTCACCACCGACGCCGCCACCCGGGCGGTCTACGCGGGAACCCGGGACGGGCTCTGGGTCCACCACCTGCAGAGCTTCCCGGCGCCCCCGGTGTACCGGCCCGCGGCGCTGCTGGCGCGCTGGCTCGGGGTCGCCGTCCTCGCCGGCCTGACCACCCTCGCGGCGGTGGCGGCGCTGGCGCGGGCGGCGCGGCGGTGAACGCGCGGTAGCTTCGCAAACGCAACGAAAGCACCGAAAGCTTTGCCGCCCCCGGCGCGTTCCCCTGGTGTGGCCTCCCGCGAGACGCACCCAGCGCCCCGGCCACGACGGCGTGCAGCACCATGAGACATCCGCTCGGCATCGCCCTCGGCGCGGCGGCACTCGCCGGCCTCGCGGGCGCCTCGCTGGCCTCGCCGCCGGCGGGACCGCCGGCCGCGATGCCGCTGACCGTCCCCGCGGCGGCCTTCGGCAGGCAGCTGCTCGGCTCGCCCTCGGCCGGCGCGCCCACCGCGGGGCTCGCCCCCGGCTGGCTGCTGCTGCGCACCCTCCCGGACGGCACTCGGACCGACGGACCGGCGGTGGCCGGCGCCGTCGCCCTCGCACCCCCGGCGGTGCCGGCGCCGTCGCCGGCCTGGACCTCGGCGCCCCTCCCCGCGCTGCTGGCATCGATGCCGATCCACCTGCCGGTGCGGTCGCTGCCGGCGCCTCCGACCCCGCTCCCCCTGACGCCGCCGCCGCCCCCCTCGGGGACGAAGGGCCCCGCCGCGGGTCACCACGGCGGCACCGGCACCGGCTCCGGCCGCGGACACCATCACGGCGCCGGCCACCCCAAGGGCTCGCCGCCCAGCCCGGCCTCGCCCTCCTCCGGCCAGGCCTGAGGCCGGTTGGGGGAAGACCGCAAGGTTCTCGCCCCCGGCGTCGTCTCTCATGGTGGCCACAGCCCTCCGGGGAGTGAGGACCGGTCACCCGCTGGGGAGACGGGGCCGGGCACACGCGACAGCGGTGCCCGGCCCCGTTTTCTCGTTCCGGGGGACGCATCGGCTAGCGTGGGCCCCATGCCGAACCGCCTCGCCGGAGAGACCAGCCCCTACCTGCTCCAGCACCGGGACAACCCGGTCGACTGGTGGCCCTGGTGCGACGAGGCCTTCGAGGAGGCCCGGCGGCTCGACAAGCCGGTGCTGCTGAGCGTCGGCTACAGCGCCTGCCACTGGTGCCACGTGATGGCCCACGAGTCCTTCGAGAACCCCGAGATCGCGGCGGTGCAGAACGAGCTCTTCGTGAGCATCAAGGTGGATCGCGAGGAGCGGCCCGACGTCGACGGCATCTACATGCAGGCGGTGGTCGCGCTCACCGGCCAGGGCGGCTGGCCGATGACGGTCTTCCTCACCCCGCGCGGCGTCCCGTTCTACGGCGGCACCTACTTCCCGCCCGAGGACCGGATGCAGATGCGCGGCTTCCCCAGCATCCTGCGTGCCGTCGCCCAGGCCTACCGCGAGCAGCCCGAGGCGGTCGACCAGACCGGCACCCAGCTCCGCCAGGCGCTGGCGCCGCCCCGGCTGCCCGAGGGCGAGCTGAGCGCGGCGCCGCTCGACGAGGCCTGCCGCAAGCTGGTGGAGGACACCGACCCGCGATACGGCGGCTTCGGCCGGGCGCCGAAGTTCCCCCACGCCGCCGCCCTCGACCTGCTGCTGCGCCGCCACCGCGCCGGTGGCGACGCCGGCCTCTGGCAGGCGGCCTCGGTGACCCTCGACCGGATGGCCCGGGGCGGGATCTACGACCAGGTCGGCGGCGGCTTCCACCGCTACTCGGTCGACGGTCAGTGGGCGGTGCCCCACTTCGAGAAGATGCTCTACGACAACGCCCAGCTGGCGCCGGTGTACCTCCATGCCTGGCAGCTCACCGGCGAGGAGCGGTGGCGGCGGGTGACCACCGAGGTGGTCGACTACGCGCTCCGCGAGATGCGCCTGCCCGGGGGCGGGTTCGCCTCCTCCCAGGACGCCGACAGCGACGGCGAGGAGGGGAGGTTCTTCGTCTGGACGCCGGCACAGCTCCGCGAGGTGCTCGGCGACGAGGACGGGGCCCTGGCGGCGCGGATCTTCGGCGTCGTCCCCGGCGGCAACTTCGAGCACGGCGCCACCGTGCTCTCGCTGCCCTTCCCGCTCGAGCAGGTCGCGGTCACCCTCGACCTCGACGCCGCCGCGATGCGCGAGCTGGTGGACGGGATCCGCGCCCGGCTGTACGAGGCCCGCGAGCAGCGGGTGCACCCCGGGCGCGACGACAAGGTGGTCACCTCCTGGAACGCGATGATGCTGCGCGCCCTCGCCGAGGTCGGCGGCGCCCTCGACCGCCCCGACTACGTCGACGCCGCCCGCGAGCTCGGCGGCTTCCTCCTCGACCAGCTGGTGCGCGACGGCGTCGTGCTCCGCACCTGGAAGGACGGCGCGGCCAAGATCACCGGGTTCCTCGAGGACGTCGCCACCCTGGTCGACGCCCTCCTCACCCTCTACGAGGTGACCGGCGAGCCGCGCTGGTATGCGAGCGCCCGAGAGCTCGCCGGCGGCATGGTGGAGCGCTACCACGAGCCCTCCGCCGGCTTCTACGACACCGCGGTGGACGGCGACCCGCTGCTGGTCCGCCCCCGCACCCTCGACGACAACGCGGTGCCGGCGGGCCGCTCGACCGCGGCGCTGGCGCTGCTGCGGCTGGCGCTGCTCAGCGGCGAGTCGCGCTGGCGCGAGGTCGCCGAGCGCACCGTGGCGCCGCTCGCCGCCGCCATCGGCCGCGCCCCGGTCGGGCTGGGCAACCTCGCCTGGGCGCTCGACCTCGCCCTCGCCGACACCCGCGAGGTGGCCGTCGCCGGTGACCCCGCCGCCCCGGACACCCTCGAGATGGTCCGTGCGGTGCTCGGCGCCTGGCATCCCTGGCGGGTGCTGGCCTGGGGCGAGGCCGACGGCGTCCCGCTGCTCGCCGACCGTCCGCCGGTCGACGGCCGGGCGACCGCGTACGTCTGCCGCGGCTTCGTCTGCGACGCCCCCACCACCGAGGTGGAGCAGCTGCGCGCCGCCCTCGAGGTGCGCGCCGGGGGCTGAGCCGGCGCCGGCGCGCTACCGTCCGGGGTCGTGATCGCGCTCAGCGCCGCCGAGGCGCGCCGCCTGCTGCTCCACCGCCAGGGGCTGGGCGCCGCCGCCGAGCGGCGGGGGCGGACCGATGACCGGGTGGCCGCGATGCTGCGGCGGCTCGGAGCGGTGCAGCTCGACACCATCTCGGTGCTCGCCCGCTCCCACGAGCTGGTCACCTACGCGCGGCTCGGCGCAGTCGGCCGCGCCGCGGTCGAGGCCGCGTACTGGGGCAGGCCGCCGCGCGCCTTCGAGTACTGGGCCCACGCCGCCTGCGTGCTGCCGCTGGAGGAGTGGCCGTGGTTCGAGGCGCGCCGCCGCCGCAACCGGGCGCGGCGGGAGCGCACCGAGCGCAGCACCGCCGCGGCCCGGAGCGAGGTGCTCGCCCGGCTCGCCGACCTCGGCCCGGTGACCACCGCCGACCTCGGAGGCGCCAAGAACGGCGCGGGGATCTGGTGGGACTGGTCGCCGCTCAAGCTCGCCGTCGAGGAGCTGCTCGCCGGCGGCGAGGTGGTCTGCGTGGAGCGGCGCGGCTGGCGGCGCGTCTACGAGCTCGCCGACCGGGCGGTGCCCGCCGAGCTGCGCGCTCTCGCGCCCCCCGACGACGTGGACTGCGCCGCCCACCTCGTCGGCCTGGCGGCGGAGCGGCTGGGGGTGGGGACGGTGCAGGACCTCGCCGACTACTTCCGCCTCCCGCTCGCCGACGCCCGCGCCGGGATCGAGGCGGCGCGGCTGACCCCCGTCGCCGTCGAGGCCTGGGGCGAGCCCGCCTGGGCCGACCCAGCCGCGCTGGTGGCCCCGCCGCCGCCGGCGCGGTTTCGCCCGGTGCTGCTCTCGCCCTTCGACTCGCTGCTGTGGGACCGGCGCCGCGCCGAGCGGACCCTGGGCTTCGTCCACCGCCTCGAGGCGTACGTCCCGCGGGCGCTGCGCCTGCACGGCTACTTCGTCATGCCGCTGCTCGCCGGCGGCCGGATCCGCGGCCGGGTCGACCCGGCGCGGAGCGGCCACACCCTGGTGGCGCGCCGGGTCTCGGTCGACCCCCCCGCGGTCCCGGCGATGGCGCGGGCGCTGGTGGAGGCGGCGTCCTGGGTGGGGTGCGACGCGGTCGCGGTGGAGGAGGTGGTGCCCGCGGAGCTGGCGGGGCCGCTGCGCGCCGCGGTGGCGGCGGCCGGAGGCTGACCCTGCCGCTGCCGAGGTGGTGTGACAACCTGATGAATGTCCGCATCAGAGTGTTGTCTATATACAATGATACGCAGCGTGGACAAAAAACGAGGTGGATCTCCGGCGGCCGGCGCCGGCGCCCCCCTGCACAACCGCATCGCGGTGCTCCGGGCCGAGCGCGGGCTCTCCCGGCAGCAGCTGGCCGACCGGGTCGAGGTGAACTACCAGACCGTCGGCTACCTCGAGCGCGGTGACTACAACCCCAGCCTCGAGCTCGCCTTCCGGCTGAGCGAGGTCTTCGGGGTACCGATCGAGGCGATCTTCTCGCGCCGGGCGTTCCGCCCGATGAGCGAGGAGCTCTACAGCCGCCAGCCCGGGGGAGGGCTCACCGATGAGCGCTGAGGCACCCCGCCGGAGGCGGTCGAGACCGTCACCGCCAGCCCCCGTCCGCCTCGTCGTGGGGGTGGCGATCGCCGTCGTCGCGATGCTCGCGCTCTTCGCGGTGCCGGCCAGCGTCGGCTGGGGCTGGTTCGCCTATGCGGCGCTGGCGTTCGCCACCGTGGCCACGATCCGCAGCACCCCGCGTGAGCCCGGGTTCTGGCTCGGCCGTCGCATCGTCCGCCGCGCCGTCGTGCTCGCCGTCGCCGCCGACTGCGTCGCCCTGCTCGGCACCGACCTCTCCGCCACCCACGGCGCCGCCCCCGGCGGGTTCCTGATCCTCGGCCTGCTGCTCCTCAACGTGGTGCTCGGCCGGGCGACCCTGCGGCTGGCGACCGCGCCGGACGCCGAGGTGGACGAGCGCCAGGAGGCGCTGCGCAACCGCGCTCACCACCTCGCCTACTGGCTGCTCGCGGTGGCGGTCGGGGGCACGGTGCTGGTGGCCGGCGTCGCCTCGGCGGCGAGCCGTGCCTGGCTGGAGACGGCGCTGCACGGCGGGGCCTGGTGGGTGCTCGGCGAGCTCCTCTTCGTCCTCCCCGCGCTCACCCTGGCGTGGCTGGAGCCGGACCGGTTCGCACCCGAGGAGGCCGCGGTCCGCGACCGCCGCTCCCAGATCGGCCTCGGCCTGCTGGCGGTCACGGTGCTGACCCCGTTCCTGCTCTGCGCGGGATCCCTGGTGCTGCCGCTCCGGAGCACGTCGTCGGTCTCGGCGCCGATGCCGGGCCTCCCCGAGGCGGTGCGCGAGCCGGGGGCGGCGACGCCCCCCGCGCCGGCCGGCTGCCGGGAGTTCACCGCCGCGGTGCGGCTCGGCCTGGGTGCCGGCGGGGAGATCCCGCTGCACGCCCTCGCCTGCTGGGACGGCCGCTCCGCCTACGAGAGCTGGGGCCTCAACCAGAGCGACTGCACCTTCGCGTCCACCACCCTGGCGCTGTTCACCACCCGGCGCTGCTCGCGCACCACCACCGCCGACGGGACCCTCCACTTCGTCTACACCGCGGAGGCCCGGCCGCTGCTGCTCCCCTTCCTCTCGCGCGACGTCACCGTCGAGCTGGTCCTCGACCGCAACGGCACCCCGGTGCGCTTCCCATGATCCGCCGCCGCAACCGCCGCCTCCTGGTCCTCGTCACCCTCGCCCTGGTCACGCTGCTGGGCTCGGCGCTGCCGGGCTCGCTCCGCGGGCTGGGAATCGTTCCCACCCTGGCGCTCACCGTGGTCGGCGCCGTCCTGGTCCGCGCCACCGGTGGCCTCGCGTTCGCCCGCGGTCGCCGGCTCGACGAGCGCCAGGCGCAGCGGCGCGACCGGGCCCACCGGCGCGGCTTCCGGCTCCTCGGCCTCGCCGTGGTGCTGCTCCTGGTGGTCTGGTCGGTGAGCACCGGCATCGCCACCGGCTCGGGCCACGACACCTTCTCGCAGCTCGACAACGGCCTCGCCGCCCGGGTGATCGTCGCCCTGCTGGGGCTGGTGGTGATGATGCCGACCCTGGTCCTCGCCTGGACCGAGCCCGACGCCGTCGAGGAGACCGGGGCGAAGCCGGCGCCGCTGCGGCCGCTGCTCGCGGTGCCCGCGATCGCCGCGGCCTGGCTGCTGGCGGTGGTGGCGGCGCCGGCGCAGACCGCCGCCGCCTCCGGCGACGTCTCGGTCGGCGGCCTCACCGTCACCGGGCTGAGCTGCCGCCACGTCGCCACCGGGCGCGTCATCGGCGCGCAGTTCGGCGCCACCGTCGGCCTCCGCGCCGAGGTCTGCTGGAACGGGCGCCAGGCGTTCATCGTCGGAGACCCGTCGACGCCGCCCCCCGCCGGGGCGATCCCGAACGACGTCCTCCCACCCTTCGCCGAGCCCGACCTCACCGCCTGCGGCGCCGACAGCCGGGACGACTTCGCCGCCGTCACCGGGATCCGCTGCACCGCCACCACCGACCCGCGGGGCACCCTCCACTACACCGTGCACGCCCGGGTCGCCCCGCTCCCCCTCGGCATCGCCGCGCGGGACGTCGCCCTCAGCCTGGTGGTGGCCCGCGACGGCACCGTCCTGGAGGTCCCGTAGCCCTCAGAACTGGCCGCAGCCGGCTCCGTGCACGCTCGCGGTCAGCTCCGGCAGGGGCTCGATGCGGGGCAGCACCCGGGCGTCCTCCACCGGGGCGAAGTCGCCGGTCGCCGGGTCCTGCGCGTAGGCGAGGGCGGGCCCGTCGTGCACCAGCGACGCGAGGGCGTCGCAGAACAGGTCGACGTCGGCCTCGGTGGTGGCGATGCTGAAGGATGCGCGCACCGCCCCCGGGATGGTGGCGCGCTCGCCCCGGCGCAGCGCGTCGCGGATCCCCTGGGCCTGCTCGTCGGAGATGCCCAGCAGGTGGGTGATGTAGGGGTGGGCGCAGAAGCAGCCGTGACGCACCCCGATGGCGTGCTCGGCGCTCAGCGCGGCGGCCACCAGGGCGTGATGGATCCCGGGAACCGTCAGCGTCACCACGCCGACCCGGTCGATCCCGGGGCCGTCCTCCCAGAGCCGGTGGTGGACCAGGGCGGGCAGCTCGGCGAGGCGCTCGCGGGCGCGGGCGAGCAGGGTTCGCTCGTGCTCGGCGACGCGCTCCATGCCGACCGCCTCGAGGGTGGCCGCCGCCGCCGCCAGCGCCACCGCGCCGATGACGTTCGGCGAGCCCGCCTCGAGGCGGTCGGGGAGCCCGGTCCAGAGCACGTCGTCGAGGGTCACGAAGTCGACCGCGCCGCCGCCGGCGAGCAGCGGCTCGCAGCCCTCGAGGAGCGCGTCGGCGGCGACCAGCGCGCCGGCGCCGAAGGGCGCGTACATCTTGTGGCCGCTGAGGCTGAGGCAGTCGATGCCCGACGCCGCCATGTCGATGCGGCGGTGCGGGGCCAGCTGGGCGGCGTCGACGGCGAGCAGGGCGCCGTGCTCGTGGGCGAGGCGGCCGAGCTCGGCGATCGGGAGGATCTCGCCGGTCACGTTGCTGGCCCCGGTGACGGCGAGCACCGCCACCGGGTGCGCGGGGTCGCGCAGCGCGGCGGCGACCGCCTCGAGCAGCGCCTCCGGGGAGGGCGGCGGCGGCAGCGTCACCACCGGCGCCACCCGCCGCCAGGGCAGCAGGTTGGCGTGGTGCTCGACCGCGGTGGTGAGCACCACGTGACCGTCGGGGATGCGCAGGCAGTGGGCGAGGTGGTTGACGGCGTCCGTCGTGTTCCGGACGAAGATGACCGAATCGGTGGGGCGGGCGCCGACGAACCCGGCGACGGTCTGGCGCGCGGCCTCGTAGAGCCGGGTCGACACCTGCGAGGTGAAGCCGGCGCCGCGGTGGACGCTCGAGTACCAGGGCAGGGCCCGCTCCACCGCCTCGAGCACGGCGCCCATCGCCGGGGTGCTGGCGGCGGCGTCGAGGTTGACGTAGCGGCGCCGGCCGCCGGTGGCCAGGGGCACCTCGAGGTCGGCGCCGATCAGCACGGGCAGCGGAGGCGGAGTGGCCATGTGGCGGCCAGCGTACCGCGCCCATGCCATCCCGGCGGCGGGGGGTGGGGCACCATCGCGCCCCGGTCCCCACCGCCGCAGAGCGGCCGCTACCCCCTGGAGTGGTGCTTGGTCGTGGTCCTGTGGTGCGACGTGGTCGTGCCCGCGCCCATGGCCTGGCGCTGCGCCGTGCTGAGGTGGCTGCCGCAGCTGCTGTTCCCGGCGGCGCCGCCGGTGGTCGAGCCGGTGCTGCCGCTCAGGCTGGAGCCGGTGCTGCCGCTGGTCGAGCTGCCGCCCGAGGCGCCGCCGAGCAGCGGAACCATGAGCTGGTCGAGCAGGCCGAGGCTGTTGCCGACCTGGTTCTGGCCGCCGAGGGCCCCGTTGACCCCGTTCGAGGCACCCCCCGCGATGACGCCGCAGGCCGCGCCGGTCCCACCGGACGAGGCATGCCCCACGACGGAGAACGCGGAGGCGCTCAGGGTGGCTGCGGCCGCGATCGCCGCGAGGTGCCGGATGCGCATGTGGTCGTTCCCTCCCTTCCCGTGTGCCGGGCTCACGGCCCGTGCGACCCTTCCGACGATCGGGGTGGGCGAATGTGTGCGCCGCTTGGTGCGTTCGTCCGGGCAGGTCAGCCGCCGGCCGCCACCCTGCCCCCGCGGACCACGGTCCGGACCGGCGCGGCACCGAGGTGGTAGCCGAGGTCGAGCCAGTGCGGGGTGTCGAGCACCGCCAGGTCGCACCGCATCCCCGCCCGGAGCACTCCCCGGTCGCCGAGGGCGAGGGCGGCGGCGCCTCCGGCGGTGGCGGCGACCACCGCCTGGGCTGGGGTGAGGCCTCCGAGCGCCACCGCCAGGGAGATCATCAGCGGCATCGACTCGCTGTAGCAGGTGCCGGGGTTGCAGTCGGTGGCCACCGCGACCCGGGCGCCCGCCTCGAGCAGCCGCCGGCCCGGGGGCGGCGGCCCGCCCAGCACCAGCGCCGCCCCGGGGAGGATGACCCCGACCACCCCGGCGGCGGCGAGGGCGCGGAGATCGCCGTCGTCGGCGTGCTCGAGGTGGTCGGCGCTCACCGCCCCGGCGGCGGCGGCGAGCCGGGCGCCGCCGCCGCGGCTGCGCTGGTCGGCGTGGAGCTTCCCCCGCAGCCCCACCCGCCGGCCCGCCTCGAGCAGCCGGAGGCACTCCTCGGGCCGGTAGGCGCCGCGCTCGCAGAAGGCGTCGACGAAGCGCGCCAGGCCGGCGGCCCCCTCCACCCCGCTGCCGCACGCGCGGGCGACGAAGGCCTCGCGGTCGCCGTCGGGGAGGGCGTGGAGGGGCAGGTACGTGGTCAGCACGTCGGGGAGGTCGGGGTCCTCGCCGAGCGCGAGGGCGGCGCGCAGCTGGCGCAGCTCCGCCTCCTCGTCGAGGCCGTAGCCGCTCTTCACCTCGACGGTGGTGGTGCCCGCGCCGAGCATCCGCCGCGCCCGCGGCCGGGCCGCCACCACCAGCTCCTCGAGGCTGCCGGCGCGGGTGGCGGCGACGGTGGCGCGGATGCCCCCGCCGGCGGCCGCGATCGCCTCGTAGCCGCGTCCCTCCGCCCGGGCCGCGTACTCGCCGCTGCGCTCGCCCAGCCAGACCAGGTGGCTGTGGGCGTCGACGAAGCCGGGCACCACCGCCGCCCCCCCGGCGTCGAGCACCACCGTGCCGGGACCGACCGCGACCGCGCCGGTGACCTCGGCCGCGGTCCCCACCGCGAGGATCCGCGACCCGGCCGCCGCCACCGCGGCGCCCGCCACCACCCCCGGGGCGTCGCCGCGGTCGGGGTCGCAGGTGACCAGCGCGCCGATGTTGCGCACCAGCAGGGTGGCGGCCGCCTCCATCGCTCAGATCGCGGTGGACAGGGCACGCCGCCGCTGCACCAGGCCGCTGCAGAAGGCGAGGAACACCGAGGCCATGCAGCGCACCGTGGCGCCGGCGAGGTCGGCGGCGGCGTCCACCTCGGTGAGGTCGACGGCGACCACCCGGGGGTCGGCGCCGAGCAGGTGGGCGGCCTCCTGGAGATGGTGGGGGGTCAGGCCGCCGGGCATGCTCGCCGGGCAGGCGGGAGCGAAGGCGCGGTCGAGCACGTCCATGTCGATGTCCACGTACACCCGCCGCGCCCCGTGGCGCTCGAGCACGGCGAGCACCTCGTCGAGCAGCCGGGCCATCCCCACCGACCGCACCTGCCCGGCGCGGCGCATCTGCACCCCGCGGTCGAGCGCCCAGCGGTGGTGCTCGGCGGTGTTCGCGAAGCCGTGGAGACCGACCTGGGCGACCCGCCTGCCGGGGAGGCCGAGCTCGATCAGCTCGCGCACCGGGGTGCCGTTGCGGGGGCCGCCGATCGCCGAGCGCACGTCGTGGTGGGCGTCGAGGGTGAGCAGCCCCCAGCCGTCGCCGAGGCCGCCGCCGGCGAGGCCGCAGAGCGCCGGCCGGGTCAGCGAGTTGTCGCCGCCGATGACCGCGACCACCGGGGCGCGGTCGCGGGCCGCGGCCACCGCGGCCTCGAGGCGCGCGTGCGCGGCGGCGGCGCCGGCGTCGTCCGCGTCGCCCTCGATGTCGCCGAGGTCGAGCACCGGCAGGTCGGCGAGATCGATGCCGTGGTCGCCGTCGAAGGTGCTGAACCGGGTCAGCGCGCGGCGGAAGGCGGCGGGGGTGAGCTGTGCCTGCGAGGGGCTGATCGAGGCCTTCGCCAGCGGGGCGCCGAGCACCGCCAGGTCCGGGCTCCCGCCCCCGTCGCCGCGCTCCAGCCACTCCCGCGCGTTCACGCCCCGTCGCCCACCACCGGGATGCGCACCCCGTGCTCCGCGGCCGCCGCCCGCGCCTCCGGGTAGCCGGCGTCGGCGTGGCGCATCACCGCGGTGCCGGGGTCGTTGGTCAGCACCAGCTCGCAGCGGCGTGCCCCCAGCGCGGTGCCGTCGGCGACCACCTGCGCGCCAGCGTGGATGGAGCGTCCCATGCCGACGCCGCCGCCGTGGTGCACCGCCACCCAGCTGGCGCCCGACGAGGTGGCGAGCAGCGCGTTGAGCACCGGCCAGTCGGCGATGGCGTCGCTGCCGTCGCGCATCGCCTCGGTCTCGCGGAAGGGGGAGGCGACGCTGCCGCCGTCGAGGTGGTCGCGGCCGATGACGACCGGCGCCGAGACCTCGCCGCGGGCGACCAGCTCGTTGAAGCGGAGCCCGGCGAGGTGGCGCTCGCCGGCGCCGAGCCAGCAGATCCGCGCCGGCAGCCCCTGGAAGGGCACCCGCTCCTGGGCGAGCCGCAGCCAGCGGTGGAGGCGCTCGTCGTCGGGGAAGAGCTCGGCGACGGCCCGGTCGGTGGCGGCGATGTCGGCGGGGTCGCCGCTGAGGGCGACCCACCGGAAGGGCCCTCGCCCCCGGCAGAAGAGCGGCCGGATGTAGGCGGGGACGAAGCCCGGATACGCGAAGGCGTCGGCGAACCCGCCCCGCCGGGCCTCGTCGCGCAGCGAGTTGCCGTAGTCGAAGACCTCGGCGCCGCGGCGCTGATAGGCGACCATCGCGGCGCAGTGCCGGGCCATCGACTCCCGGGCGCGCTCGACGTACCCGGCGGGGTCGGCGGCGCGCAGCCGGGCGGCCTCCTCGACGGTGAGCCCGGCGGGGATGTAGCCGCCGAGCGGGTCGTGGGCGCTGGTCTGGTCGGTGACCACGTCGGCGGCGAGCCCGATGTCGAGCAGCGCGGGCAGCGCCTCGGCGGCGTTGGCGGCGACCCCGACGCTGAGCGGCCGGCCCTCCTCGCGGGCGGCGTCGCAGCGGCGCACCGCGTCGTCGAGCGACCTGGCCACCTCGTCGAGGTAGCCGATCGCCCGCCGCCGCTCCACCCGCGCCGGGTCGGCGTCGAGGCAGAGGGCGACGCCGCCGTTCATCGTCACCGCCAGCGGCTGGGCGCCGCCCATCCCGCCGAGCCCGGCGGTGAGCACCAACCGGCCCCGCAGGCTGCCGCCGAAGCGCTGCTCCGCCACCGCCGCGAAGGTCTCCCAGGTGCCCTGGAGGATCCCCTGGGTGCCGATGTAGATCCACGACCCCGCGGTCATCTGGCCGTACATGGTCAGGCCCGCCGCCTCCAGCCGCCAGAACTCCTCCCAGGTCGCCCACGCCGGCACCAGCAGCGAGTTCGCGATCAGCACTCGGGGCGCCATCTCGTGGGTGCGGGCGACCCCCACCGGCTTGCCCGACTGCACCAGCAGGGTCTCGTCCTCGCGGAGGTCGCGGAGGCAGCCGACGATGGCGTCGAAGCAGTCCCAGGAGCGCACCGCCCGGCCGGTGCCGCCGTAGACGACGAGCCGGTCCGGGTCCTCGGCGACCTCGGGGTCGAGGTTGTTCATCAGGCAGCGGAGCGCCGCCTCGGTCTGCCAGGAGCGGCAGCTGAGCGCGGCCCCGTGGGGGGCGCGGACCGGGCGCGGCCCCGCCGGGCTCACCGCAGCGGCACTCCGCAGGCGCGCTCCACCGGCTCCCGCCAGCCTCCGGCGGCCAGCCACGCGTCGGCGGCGGCGAGGTCGCCGGCGAGGGGGCGGTCGGCCTCGAGCCGGGGCACCCGCTCGCGCAGCGCGGCGATCAGGGCGCCGGTGGCCCTCCCCGGCCGGCCGGGGCGGCGCATCTCCAGCGCCTGGGCGCCGGCGACCATCTCGACGGCGAGCACCCGGCGCAGGTCGGCGACACTGCGGCGGGTGCGGAGCGCCGCCGTCCATCCCATGGAGACGTGGTCCTCCTGGCCGGCGCTCACCGGCACGCTCTGGGTCGCCACCGGCGCGGCGGCGGCGCGGAGCGCGGTGACGCAGCCGGCGGCGGTGTACTGGGCGATCATCAGCCCGCTGTTCACCCCCGGGTTGGGGCTGAGGAAGGCGGGCAGCCCCCGGGAGCGGGCGGGGTCGAGGAGGCGGTCGACGCGGCGTTCGCTGATGGCGGCGAGGTCGGCGCAGACCCAGGCGAGCATGTCGGCCGCGTAGGCGAGCCCCTGGCCGTGGAAGTTGCCCGAGCTCATCACCTCACCGCGCTCGACCAGCACCAGCGGGTTGTCGACCACCGCGGCGAGCTCGCGCTCGACGGTGGTGCGGGCTGCGGCGCAGAGGTCGCGGGCGGCGCCGTGGACCTGGGGGGCGCAGCGCAGCGAGTAGGCGTCCTGCACGGCGTGGTGGGAGGCGCGGTGCGAGGCCACCAGCGGGCTGCCGGAGAGGAGGAGGCGCAGGTTGGCCGCCGCCGCCTGCTGGCCGGGGGCGGGTCGAAGCGCCACCACCTCCTCGTCGTAGGCGCGCCCGGTCCCGAGCAGCGCCTCGAGGCTCATCGCGCAGGCGCAGTCGGCGGCGGTGAGCAGCCCCTCGAGGTCGGCGACGGCGAGCGCCAGGGCGGCGGCCATGGCATCGGTGCCGTTGATCAGCGCCAGCCCCTCCTTGGTCGCCACCGTCACCGGCCGCAGGCCCGCGGCGGCGAGCGCCGGCCCCGCCGGCTCGGGGTCGCCGTCGGCACCGACCACCCAGCCCTCGCCGAGCAGGCAGAGGGCGGCGTGGGCGAGCGGCGCCAGGTCACCGGACGCGCCCAGCGAGCCGAGCTCGGGCACGTGCGGCAGCACCCCGGCGTTCAGCAGCGCGGCGATCGCCTCGACGAGCAGCGGTCGCACCCCGGAGTAGCCGGCGCAGAGGGTGCGGGCGCGGAGCAGGAGCATGCCGCGCACCACCTCGGCGTCGAGCGGCGGCCCCATCCCGGCGGCGTGGCTCCGCACCACCGCGGTCTGGAGGGTGGCGCGGTGCTCGCGTTCGATGGCGCGGTCGGCGAGGGCGCCGAAGCCGGTGGTGACCCCGTACACAACCGCGTCGCTGCGGTCGAGCTCGTCGACGAGCGCGCGGGAGGCGGCCATCCGCTGCCGCGCCAGCTCGCCGACCTCGACCCGCGCCCCGCCCCGGGCGACGGCGAGGACCTGCTCGACGGAGAGCGGCGACCCGTCGAGGACGATCATCCCGCGCAGGGTAGCGTCGCGGTCGATGACCTGTTCAGGGGCGGCGGGGCCGGGCTGCGCTATCGTGGGCGCTTCTGCCCGGTCACGTTGCTCTCGAGGTCGCCCCGATGCGCTCCGCCCGCCTCCTGCTCGCCGCCGGCGTCGCCGCCGCGCTGCTCCCCGGCTGCGGAAGCTCGTCCGCCATCAACGGGCTCAGCCCCAAGGACATCGTCAAGCTGACCTCCCAGAAGGTCGCCACCCAGTCGCTGCGCGCCGACCTGAGCGGCCGGTTCATCGTCGACGCCAGCCACCTCACCGGGGTGAGCGCCGCCCAGCTCAAGCAGTTCGGCGCCAGCGGCAACGGCTACACGCTGACCGGGAGGGAGGACCAGGAGAGCACCAAGCGGCTCCAGCTCCTGGTCACCCTCCAGCCCGACTACGACAACGCCACGATCGTCGTCTACGACGGCCAGACCTACTACTCGAAGGACGGCAGGAGGTTCGCCGCGGCGGGGCCGCTGAGCTCGCTGACCGCCGGCATCGGCATCACCCCCGGCGACCTCACCAACTACCTCGGCTACCTCGGCGACATGAAGGACCTGGGCAGCACCACCCAGGACGGCATGACCGTCGAGCACCTCCAGGCCCCGATCGACCAGAACGTCCTCGACCAGGTGCTGGGCGCCTCGGTGGCGTCGCAGAGCCCCAACCTCGGCGGCCTCGCGAACCTGTTCAAGCAGTTCATCACGGTGAAGGCCGGAACCCTCGACGTCTACGTCGACCCCGCCACCGCCAACCTCGACCGGGTCGACATGAAGCTGCAGTTCTCCTTCGACTTCTCGAAGATCGCCAGCCTCTTCGGCGGCTCCGCCAGCCCGGCCCCGAGGAAGGGCGGCCCCGGCGGCACCCTCGACTTCGACGTCGCCGTGGGCAGCCACCTCCACGACTACGGGGCCAAGATCTCGATTCCCAAGCCGACCGTCGATCCCAGCGCCCCCAAGCCGCCGGCGGGCGGTCTCTTCGGCGGGCTGGCCGCCTGATGGACGCCCGGGCGGCGTTCGCGGGGGCGCGGGTGGGGGTGATCGGCACCGGCGCGATGGCCGAGGCGATGGTGGCCGGGATGCTCGAGACCCACGTCGTCGACCCCGGCCAGCTCTGCTGCAGCCATCCCCGCGAGGAGCGGCGCCGGCAGCTCGCCGAGCGCTTCGGGGTCTCGACCGCCGCCTCCAACCAGGCCGCCGCCGAGGGGGCCGACGTGGTCCTGCTCGCGGTCAAGCCGCAGGTGCTCCCGACGGTGATGCCGGAGCTGCGCACCGTGCTCACCGACGACCAGCTGGTGGTCTCGGTGATCGCGGGGGCGAGCACCCGGGCGCTGGGCGACGGCCTCGGCCATCCCGCGATCGTCCGCTCGATGCCGAACACCCCCGCGCAGATCGGCCAGGGGGTGACGGTCTGGTACGCCACCGGGGCGGTCACCCCGCCGCAGAAGGAGCGCACCCGCACCATGCTCTCGGCGCTGGGTCGCGAGTTCGAGGTGCACGACGAGGGCCAGGTGGCGATGGCGACGGCGGTGAGCGGCACCGGGCCCACCTACATCTTCCTGTTCATCGAGGCGCTGGTCGACGCCGCCGTCCACCTCGGCTTCCCCCGCCACGTCGCCCGCGACCTGGTGCTCGACACCATGCAGGGGTCGGCGGCCTTCGCGCTGCGCAGCGGGCGGCACGTCGCCGAGCTGCGCGACATGGTCACCTCTCCCGGGGGCACCTCGGCGGAGGCGCTCTACGAGCTCGAGCGTGGCCGGCTGCGCACCGTGGTCAGCGACGCGGTCTGGGCCGCGTACGAGCGCACCCGCCAGCTCGAGGGCCGCCTCGAAGGTCGGGACGACGGCCAGCGCAAGCGCCGGTAGACAATGGGGCCAGCGTGATCGGCCCCCCCTCGGTCCTCGACCCCGCGGAGTCTGATCTTCGCGCCGTCCCGCGCCGCCGCCCCGGCCGCTCACGGACCGCGCGGGCGGTGATCGCCGCCCTGCTGCTGGCGCCGCTGGTCGCCGCCGGCGGGATCGAGCTGGGCGGGCTCCAGGCGGTCAGCGGGGCCGTCGGCGACGCCCAGCGATACCGCGACACCCACGCCTACGACCGCGCTGTCGCCGTCTACCGGGCGGTGGCGGCGAAGACCGGGCCGCTCTACCTGCTCGCCCGCAACCGGGTCGACGCCGCCGACCTCGACGCCCAGAGCACCCTGCTCGACTGGGCGCGGTCGCTGGCCTCAGCCGGGAGGGTGGACGACGCGCTGGCGGCGGTCGCCCAGGTCACCGGTCCGGCGCTCATCCCGGAGCGCCAGCGCGAGTCCGCCCGGATCGCCCTCGACGACGCCCGCGCTCAGTCGGCCGCCGGCCACTTCGACGTCGCCCTCCGCCGCCTCGACGCCGCCCTCGCCGGGATGCCCCCCGACGACCTGGCGAGCCAGGCGAGGGCGCTGCATCCCGCTTACGCGCTGGGGGCGGCGCGGCTGCTGCTGCAGCGGGGCGAGGCGGCCGGCGCGGTGACCGCCCTCGACGACCTGATCGCCGCCGCGCCGGCCAGACCGGAGTCGGCCCAGGCGCTGGCGCTGCTCCCCGACGCGGTGCTCGCCGCCGGGCGCCAGGCGATCGGCCGTCACGACGAGGCCACCGCGCTGAAGGACCTCAACCGCATCATCGCCCGCTTCCCCGGCACCTCCCAGGCGCGCGCCGCCCAGGAGATGCTCGCCGCGCCCCAGCCGGTGCAGGGCACGCTGGTGCGCCACGACGGCGGGCCGGTCACCGGCACCCTGGTGCGGCTCGGCAGCCACTACCGGGCGGTCCTGGGCGGCTACGAGACCCAGCCCCCCTACTACGTCTCCCGCACCAACGACCACGGCGATTTCAGCTTCGCCGGCGTGCCCCTCGGCGAGTACGTCGTCGAGGTGCAGCAGGGCGAGGGCTGGACCACCATCCTCACCCCCGAGGGCCAGCCCGCCTACCGGGTGGCGGTGGACCCGCTCACCCCCGTCGACCTCGCCTTCGTGGTGGTGCCGACCAGCTAGCCCTCACCCGAAGGCGACCCGGAACGCGAGCAGGGTGCCGGCCGCCAGCAGGGTGACCATGGCGAGGGTGGGGAGTGCGAGGGCCAGGCCGGCCCGCAGCCGCCCCAGGCCGGTGGCGGCGCGGACCGCGTACCAGGCGGGCACCGCCACCCAGGCGCCCACCAGCAGGCTGAGCGGGAGGGTCACCGCGTTGAGCGGGCGCCAGATGCCGGCGTGGGCGATCTGCAGGGCGATGGCGGGGATCGGGATCGCGGCGCTGAGGCAGGAGAGGGCGTTCACCCAGCCGATGCCGGCGAGCAGCCGCCCCCAGTCGACCGGGGCGCCGGCACGCCAGACCCGGACCAGCATGCAGGTGCCCGCGTAGCCGCCGATGGTGACCAGGGTGAGCGCCCCGAGGGCGAGCAGGGTGAGGGCGAGGCGGTGGCCGTTCAGCCAGGTCAGCCCCAGCGCGATGGTGCGGGGGACGGTGCGCGGCTGCTCGGGGGCGGGGGTCACGCCCAGCGGGATCGCGGTGAGCAGCACCGCCGCGGCGGTGACCGCAGCCGCCTCGGCGAGGCTGCGCTCGGCGACCGCGCGCATCGCGGTGCGCCGGGGGTGGCGGAGGTAGCCGAGGCTGTCGGCGGCGGCACGGCCGATCATCGGTCCTCTCCTGCGCTGGGGGAGCACGGTGTTTGTGGCAGACTTCGGGGCCCGCCCCGGGAGGGCGGCGCCTTGACCATAGGTGAGGAGCGGTGAGCGGGATCCGGCGATGCGGCTGACCCGCCGGCCGGAGGCCCCCGACGTCTCCACCGGCCAGGTCGAGCGCCTCCGCGAGGCGGTCGACATCCTCCACCGCGTGATGGGGATCACCGACCGCGCCTTCCGCGAGGCGGTGGTCGACGGCTACATCGTGCTTCCCCCGACGCTGCGCGAGCGGGTCGCCACCACGGTCTCGCCGGACGTCCACGCCGACTACCTCGCCCGGATCGCCGAGCTCACCACCCAGGCGGGCCGGCTGCGGGAGTGGGCGGCCCGGCTCCCCGAGGCGGGGGTGGTGGTGCCGGAGCCGCAGGCGCTCGACCCGGTCCGGCTGCTCGCCTGGATGCGCCGGTCGGCGGCAGAGGCCGCGGTCGCCCCGGTCGCCCCGGTCGGCGGCGTGCCCGCGCCCGCGGTGGCGGCCCCGGCCCTGCCCCCGCCCGCCCCCGCCGCGGCGCCGCCGGCGGCCACCGATCCGCCGGCGCCCGTCGCCGCCGGGCCGGGCGCCGCCGGGCAGCACCGCCCCCTGATCGTGGCGGGCGCGCTGCTCGCCGTCACCGCGGTCGCCGCCGCCGGGGTCGCGGTGCTCCGGCCGTCGTCTCCCCCTGCCCGCGCCCGCGACACCTCGGTGACCACCGGGCCGATGGCCACCCCGGGCGCTCCCCCCGCCCGCCGGGGAGAGGCGGTCGCCGCCGGGCCGGGCAGCCAGGCGGCGGTCCTCTTCGGCGGCGTGTCCCCGGGCGGCGGGCTGCTCGCCGACACCTGGGTGTTCGACGGCCGCCGCTGGTCCGAGCTCCATCCCGGCGCCGCGCCGGCGGCCCGGGCCGGCGCCCTGGCCACCTACGACGCCGCCCGCCACGTCGTCCTGCTCACCGGCGGCCGGGGCGCCGCCGGCGCGCTCACCGACACCTGGGCCTGGGACGGCGTCGGCTGGACCGCCCAGCTCCCCGAGACCCCACCCCGGCTCGGCCCCTGGTCGGGGATGGCCGCCGACGCCGCCACCCGCTCGGTGGTGCTGGTGACCGGGCGCGGCGGCGCTCCGGCGCAGACCTGGCTCTGGGACGGCCGCAACTGGTCACGGCCCCTGCCCGCGGTCGAGCCGGTGCTCAGCGGGCCGCCGGTGATCAGCCTCGACCCGCTGAGCGGGCACCCGCTGCTGGTCACCGCCGCCGGTCCCGGTGCCGTCCCCGCGTCCACCTGGAGCTGGGACGGGCACACCTGGAGCCTGCGCACCCAGGCCCCGGCGGTGGTGGTGCGTCCCGGGGCCACCTGGATGGCCGCCGACCCCACCGCGCACCGGGTGCTCCTCTTCGAGACCGGCACCGCGGGGGGCGCGACCTGGGTGTGGAACGGCAGCCGCTGGAGCTACGTGTTCTCGGCGGTGGCTCCGGCGATCGGCGCCGACGGGATCGCCGCCGCGCTGGTCACCGACCCGCTGGCGGGACGGCCCCTGCTGATCGGCGCCGGCGCCCCCGGCGACGCCACCCGCTTCCGCCGCGGCTGGCACTGGCGCGGCGACGGCTGGATGGCGGGATAGGCCGAGCCCTACGCCGGCGGCGGCACCGCCCTGATCACCGCCTCGGCGAGCCGCTGCTGACCCTGCACGGTGGGGTGGATGTCGACGTCGGCGCAGTCGATGAGGCTGCAGAGCGGGGCCCCGTCGGCAGGATGGTTGATCGCCGCATGGAAGTCGGCATAGCCGTCGCCGAGCCGGGCCGCGAGGGCGGCGATGGCGTCGTCGATCGGGGCGAGGAGGGCGTCGGTCCGCGGCGCGGCGACCGCGAACGGGTCGTAGACGCCGGCGATCACGATCGGCACCCCGGCGGCGGCGGTGTGGAGCTCGGTGACGATCGCCTCGAGGTGGTCGAGCAGCGCCGTCCGGGTGGTCCCGAGGTCGCCGTTGAGGGCGTGGAGGAGGTCGTTGCTGCCCAGCGCCACCACGATCAGCCGCAGGTCCTGGCCGTGGGCGGAGATCGCCTCCAGGGCGGCGGCGCGCTGTGACCGGTGGGCGAGCAGGGGCACCTGCCGGCGTCCCGAGCAGCGGATCGCGTAGGACACGGTGGTCTCGCCCGGGCAGGCGACGTCGTAGAGGCTCCAGGCCCGTCCCTGGGCGGCGAGCCGGCTCTCCACCCGGGGTGCCCAGGAGATGTTGGTGCCGGCCAGCGCGGCGTCACGGGTGTAGCCGAAGGTGACCGAGTCGCCGATGGTGAGGAACCACGGCCGTCCCGGCTCCGGCGGCCGCCCCGCCACCGGCACGTCGACCGCGCCCGGCCCGCCCACCCCCGCCGCTGGCGGGCTCGGGGTCACCGCGGGGAGCCGCCCCGCCGCCTGGGTGGTCAGCCCGGTCCCCGAGTGCGCTCCCCAGGCCGCGACCGCACTGAGCACGAGGACGGCCGCAGGGGCGCGGAGGCGCGACATCTCGAACCCATGGTACGCAGGTCCCGAGATCGGCGCCCTCGCCGGCCCGGCTGCGACCATGGGACGGTGCAGCTCATCGGCCACGCCGGCCTGGCGGGCTCCCGGCCCGGGGGCACCCACGACCGCGCCGGTCTCGACGCGGCGCTGGACCTCGACCTCGCCCGTCTGGAGGTGGACGTGGTCCGGTGCGGGGACGGCGCCGTGGTGCTGCGCCACGACCTGCTGCTGCCGTCCGGTCGCCCGCTCCCCGGCGTGACCCTCGCCGAAGCGCGCGCCGAGGCCCCGGGGCTGCTCACCCTCGACGAGGCGGTCGAGCACCTCGCCGGCCGGCTCCCCCTGCTCCTCGACATCAAGCACGACGCCGTGGTGGACGCCCTCGGCGCCTGGGCGGCGGGCCGCGCCGACTCCGACCTCCTCGCCGTCTGCACCGACGCCGCCCCGGCGCTCGGCCACCTCCGCGAGCGGGCGCCGCGGATGGCCCGCTGGCGCACCCTGCCGGTGCACGCGCCCCACCCTGACACCGCCGCTCGCCGGGTCGCCGCCTGCGCCACCCGCTCCCTGCTCCCGGGGCGGCTCGAGTGGCTCGCCGCGGAGGTGGGCGCCGCCGCCGTCACCGTCGACCGCTGGGCGGTGACCGCCGGGCTCTGCGCCGCCGCCCGCCGCCTCGGCCTGCCGCTCACCGCGTGGACGGTCAACCATCGCCGCGTCGCCGCGCGGATGCGCCGGCGGGGGGCCGACTACGTCACCACCGACCGGCCCGGGCTGCTCGGCGCCGCGCCGCGGGCCGCCCGCGGGCTGGGATGATGCGGGCAGCCACCCACCCCCCGCGATCCCGGGAGCCCGCCATGTCCGTCGTGAAGATCAACGTGCTGACCGTGCCGGTCGAGATGCGCGAGACCCTGGAGAAGCGGTTCGCGGCGCGCGCCGGCGCAGTCTCGTCCGAGGACGGCTTCGAGTGGTTCGAGCTGCTCCGGCCCACCGGCGGCACCGACCAGTACATGGTCTACACCCGCTGGCGCAGCGAGGAGGACTTCGACCGCTGGCGCACCTCCCAGGCCTTCGACCGCGGCCATGCCCAGCACGCCAGGGGCGGTCCCGCGGCCTCGGGCTCGGAGCTGTGGAGCTTCGACGTGCTCCAGTCGGAGGGGCCCCGGGCCGCCGCCGAGGCCTCGACCGGCACCTGACCGGGCGATCAGGACCCCGGTGCGCTCAGCGCGGCGCCATCACCGTCCAGAACTCGGGGAAGTAGCCGGCGATGTCCTCGAGCGCGAAGCTGCGCAGGATCGACTCCGGCGGCTCGCGCTCGAGCAGGAACTCGAACGCCCGCCGCAGGGTCAGCTCCGGCGCCTCGCCCTCCGCCGCCACCCGTCCCAGCACCTCGGGCCGGGCGGTGACGCGGTGCTCGGTGCGGCCGGCGACCCGCACCGTGTAGAGGTCGCCGCCGCCGGCGGTGACGGTGACCGCGGGGCTGCTCATCGCCCCCATGATGCCGGAACCGGGGTCAGGCGATCAGCGAGGGGACCTCGCCGGCGGGCTCGGGGACGGGCCGCGAGCGCGCCCGCCGCCCCGGCGCCAGGACCCGCCGCCACACCAGGGTCCCGGCGGCGGCGGCGGCCACCGCGGTGCCGCCGGCGGCGAGCAGGGCCGGGGTGGTGCCGCGCTGGCTCAGCCAGCCGGTGAGCACGCCGCCCAGCGGGGCGGTGCCGAAGAAGACGTAGGCATAGAGGGAGAGCAGCCGGCCGCGGAGGTGGTCGGGGACGACCAGCTGCAGGGTCGCGTTGCTGTTCGAGGTGAACAGCGAGAAGGCCACCCCGATGACCGCGAGGATGATCGCGGCGGGGATCAGGCTGCGCTGCGGAGCCAGCAGCAGCTCGCCGGCGCCGAGGGTGGCGGCGCCGCCGAGCAGCACCGGCCAGCTCGCCCGACCCCGGGTCGCCGAGAGCAGGGCGCCGGCCAGCGCCCCGGCGCCGAAGGCCGCGGAGAGGGCGCCGAACACCTCGGGCCCGGCGTGCAGGGTGTGGGAGGCGAGCACCGGCAGCAGCACGTTGAAGTTGATGCTGACGGTGGCCACCGCCAGCATGATCAGGAGCACCAACAGCACCGGGGGGGTGACCCAGGCGTAGGCGAGGCCCTCGCGGAGGCCGCGGAGCACCGACGTCCGGGTCTCCGACCGCGCCACCGGGTGCAGCTCCTCGCGGCGCATCAGCAGCAGCGCGGCGAGGACCGCGAGGTAGCTGCCGGCGTTGATCAGGAAGCAGAGCCCGACCCCGGCGCTGGCGATGATCAGGCCGCCCAGCGCCGGCCCCATGATCCGCGAGGCGTTGAACAGGCTGGAGTTGAGCGCGATCGCGTTGGGCAGCTCGCGGCGGCCCACCATCTGCATCGTGAAGGCCTGCCGCGAGGGGGTGTCCATCACCATCACCAGGCCGCTGAGCGCGGCCACGGCGTCGACCTCCCAGACCACCGCGACGTGGGTGAGGGCGAGCACCGCCAGCAGGGTGGCGCAGAGCATCGATGCCGCCTGGGTGGCGACCAGGGTGCGGCGGTTGTCGAGGCGGTCGGAGATCACCCCGCCGAGCAGGCCGAGGACGGCGAAGGGCCCGAACTGGCACGCGGCGAGCACGCCGACGGCGCCCGCGGAGTGGGTGAGCTGGAGCACCAGCCAGGCCTGGGCGACGTTCTGCACCCAGGTGCCGGTGACCGAGACCACCTGCCCGAAGAACCAGAGCCGGTAGTTGCGGTGGCGACGGACGCTGGCGAAGGTGCCACCTCGGCCGCGATGCACCACCGCGCTCATCTCGCCACCGCGGCGGCGTCCCCGCCCCGTGAGCGCGCCGGCCCCGGCGCCTCGAGCAGCAGGCTCAGCGGCTCGACGGCCTCGGCGACGGCGCGGAGCTGCTCGTCGCTCAGGGCGCGCAGCCGGGTGGCGAGCCAGGCGGTGCGCAGCGAGCGGGCGGCGAGCAGCACCTCCGTCCCCTCGTCGGTGACGCGGAGGCCGACCCGCCTGCGGTCCGGCACCTCGCCTCGGGTGCGGGTCACCAGCCCGGCGGCCTCGAGCCGGTCGATGTGGGCGCAGATCGTCGGCGCCGAGGTGCGCTCCAGGGCGGCGAGGTCGCTGATGCCGATGCCGGGCCGGTCGCGGACGGCGCCGAGCAGCGAGAGCTGGCCCGGGGTCACCCCCAGGGAGTCGATCTCCCGGCGCATGTGCCGGGAGATGTGGAGCAGCACCGGCCGCAGCCGGTTGGCCACCGCCAGGGGGTCGAGGGCGGCGGCGTCGGAGGTCGGGGAGGGGGGGACGGGCTCGGACATATGGTTCGCTCGTCGAACTATACATCATCCGGACGCGACATCGCACCATCCGCGTGGATCCGTGCCGGGGGGACGTCCTGCCGGGCGCCTCAGCAGAGGGGCGGGGAGGAGGCGTAGATCGAGCTGTTCGGGCCCCCGTTGTGGCACCGGATGTCGTCGGCGAACCAGCCGTCGCCGGTGCGCAGCACGAGGACGTCGAACTGGATGGGGGTGCCGTTGACGCTGAGGTCGACCTCGACGGTGTAGCTGTCGATGGCGGGGAGCACGGTGGGTGCCTTGATGTTCACGCCCTGCCACTGGGACTGGCACCGGCACAGCTGCTCGACCCCGCGGATCGGGTGCCGGTTGAGCTGGGCGGCGAGCCGCGAGGTCACCGGGCAGGCGCCGTAGCCGGAGGACCCCATGCTCGGGCAGTTGGCGAAGCCCGACGACGGGTAGAGGTCGGCGGCCACGGTGGCATCGCCGCGCGGGTCGTCGGGCGGCACCCGGGTCACCCCGCCCTCGGCGGGAGTGGAGGTGGCCGCCGGCGTCGACGGGACCGGCGTGGGGGTGGGCTGCGGGGTCGGCGACGGCGACGCCGAGGGGGTCGGGGTCGGCGGCGCGGTGGTGTCGGGCAGGGGCGGGGCGGTGGCCCGTGCGACCCCGCCGGACGACCCGCACGCGGAGACCAGCAGCGCGGTGAGGGCGGCGGCGAGAAGGGGGCGGCGGCGACGCGTCACCGGGCGGGTATAGCAGGTCGGCCGCAGGCCGTGAGAACGGGGGAGGGCGGCGGCGCGCGCTCCTGGGCTATCGTCGTGCCCCGATTCCGGATCAACCAGCGCGGAGGATCGACATGGCCGTCGAGGTGGGTTCCGAGGCCCCCGACTTCACCCTCAAGGACGAGAACGGCAAGGACGTCACCCTCTCCGATCTTCGCGGTCGCAACGTGGTGCTGATGTTCTACCCGCTGGCCTTCAGCGGCGTCTGCACCAAGGAGCTGCACGACATCAGCGCCGCCGCCGACAAGTACGAGGCGGCCAACGCCGAGGTGCTCGCGGTCTCGGTCGACAGCCACTACACCCTCGCCGCCTTCAAGCGCGACGAGGACCTGAAGGCGCACCTGCTCGCCGACTTCCACCCCAAGGGCGCGGTGGCGCAGCAGTACGGCACCTACATGGACGGCATCGGCATCGCCGGCCGCGCCACCTACGTGATCGACAAGGACGGCAGGGTGGTCCACAAGGTGACCAGCGAGGTGATGAACCCCCGCGACCAGGAGGAGTACCTCACCGCGCTGGCGGCCTGTCCGGTCTAGGGCCTCGGCACCTCGGGAACCTGCGGGCGCGGCGGCGCGTCCTCTTCTCCGAGCTCCCACGCCGGGGGCAGGAGGAGATGACATGCACCGGAAGCTTCTGGCGGCCGCCGCGCTCGCGGGCGGGCTCGCCGTGCTGGGCACCGTTCCCGCCGCCGCGTGCGGGGGGCTGGTCGCCCCCAACGGGGCGGTCCGGCTCGCCCGGGCAACCACCTTCGTCGCCTGGCAGGGCGGCGTCGAGCACTACATGACCAGCTTCGGCTACCAGGGCGACGTCCCCGGCCTGGGCTGGATCGTCCCCCTGCCCGCGGTGCCCGACAGGGTGGAGAAGGGCGGCGGCTGGACCCTGCAGCGGCTCGAGCGCGAGACCCACCCGCAGGTGGCGGAGGCATTCGCCGCCCGCGGCGCCGCGCCCGGCGCCGCGCCGGCGCAGGTGCTGCAGCAGGTGCAGATCGACGCCCTGGACATCACCGTGCTCAAGGGCAGCGGCCAGGCGGTGGTCGACTGGTGCAGGCAGAACGGCTTCACCCTTCCGGACGAGACCCGCGCCCACCTGCTCGCCTACGCGGTCACCAGCCCGATCTTCATGGCCGCCAAGTACGACATCGCCGCGGCGCGCCAGCGCGGCCAGTTCAGCGGCGACGGCACCCCGGTGCTGATCACCATGCACACCCCGCACCTCTGGGTGCCGCTCGAGGTGCTCGCCAACGCCCTCGACCCCGTCGTCGCCGACCTCTACCTGCTCACCGCCACCCAACCGGTGGCGCCGGAGACGCTGGCTCCCGGCTTCGTCCTCGTCTCCCAGCAGCGGATGAGCAGCTCGCTGCAGCGCGACCTGAGCACCGACCGCAACATGTCCTGGGTGCCCCAGCAGGGCTGGCTCAGCTACCTCACCCTCAACGCTCCCAGCCCCCAGGTCACCTACGACATGAGCGTGACCCCGGACGGCGGGGTGCGGCTGGCCTCGATGGGCGTCGGCCCGGTGGCGGGGGCGAGGCTCCCGGCGCTGGCGCCGGTCCCGGCCCCGGCCCCGCGCTGGCGGACGCCGCTGATCGCGGGCGGCGTCCTCCTCGGCGGCCTGGTGCTCGCCGCGGTGATCTCCCTCGCCGGCATGCGGCTGCGGCGCCGGGGAGCCTGATCCCGGTCCTGGTCGGGGGGCTACGGCCCCCCGGGCAGGTTCTCGATCTCCACCGGCTCCAGGGCCTCGGCGAGGGGGAAGCCCAGCACCCGCGAATAGAAGTACAGCTCGCCGTCGAGTGAGCGGCGGATGTTGGCGGCGATGCGGAAGCCGTGCTGCTCGCCCGGGAACGGGACATAGGCGCAGGGGATGCCCTTGCGCTTCAGCGCGTCGAACATCAGCTCGGCCTGGTTGGGTGGGACGATCCTGTCCTCCAGCCCCTGGAAGAGGATCACCGGGCAGCTGAGCCGGTCGGTGTGGTTGATCGGCGAGCGCTCGCGGTAGAGGGCCGCCGCCTCGGGGAGGGGCCCGATGAGGCGGTCGAGGTAGCGCGACTCGAACTTGTGGGTGTCGCCGACGAACACCTCGAGGTCGCCGATGCCGAAGTGGCTCGCGCCCGCCGAGAAGGTGTCGCGGAAGGTGAGCGCGCAGAGGGTGGTGTAGCCGCCGGCGCTGCCGCCGGAGATCATCAGCCGGTCGGGATCGGCGTCGCCGCGCTCGACCAGGAAGCGCGCGCCGTTGGCGCAGTCGTCGACGTCGACCACCCCCCAGGTGCCGTAGAGGCGCTCGCGGTACTCGCGGCCGTAGCCGGTGCTGCCCCCGTAGTTGACGTCGAGCACGGCGATGCCCCGGCTGGTCCAGTACTGGATGGGCAGCCGGAGCAGGGTGGTGGCCGCCGCGGTGGGGCCGCCATGGGTCTCGACCAGCAGCGGCGGCCGCTCGTCGTCGGGCCCGCGCCACTCCTGGTTCCGGGGCGGGTAGTAGAGCGCGTGGGCGGTGCGGCCGCCCTCGGTGGGGAACTCCACCGCCTCCGGCTGGGACAGGTATCCCTGGTCGACCTCCACGCCGCTGCTGCGGCGCAGCACCTCGGTGGCCCCGCTCTCGACGTCGACGTGCACCAGCGCGGCCGCGAGCACCGGCGACCCGCCGGCGAACACCACCCCGCCCTCGTGGGCGCGCAGCCAGGGGCTGATCTCGGTGAACTGGGTCTCGACCTCGCACAGCCCGGTCTCGGGGTGGAGCTCGTAGAGCCGCCACTCGCCCCGCTGGGTCGCGGTGCAGACGATGCGCTCCTCGGCGAGGAAGGTGTAGGTGGTCCAGCCCAGCATCCAGGCGGGGCGGGCGAACTCCATCTCCGCCGGCGCCAGCGCCTCGAGCTCACCGCCGCGCCAGCGGTAGAGGTTCCACCAGCCGGTGCGGTCGGAGACGAGGTGGAGCACGCCGCCGGGCGACCACGCCGGCACCGTCACCGACTCGCGGGGGCCGCCGGCGACCCGCACCCGCTCGCCCGGGCGGCCGGCGGCGTCGAGGTCGGCCACCCACAGCTCGGTGCCGTCCCAGGGGAGGTCGGGATGGTTCCAGGTCAGCCAGCAGAGCCGGCCGCCGTCGGGGCTGACCCGGGGCGCGGCGCAGAAGTCCGAGCCCGAGGCCAGCACCTCCGGCGGCCCGCCCTCGAGGGGCACCGCGGCGATGCTGTTCACCGCCTCGGAGCCGCCGCCGGTGTGGTCCTCGAGCACGCAGAGCAGCCGCGAGCGGGCTCGGTCGAGGCAGAGGTCGGCGTAGCGGAGGTCGCACTCGGGGGTGAGGGCGACGGGGTCGCCACCGGCGTCGCAGCGGTACAGCCGCTGGTCGGCGAAGTTGGTGAAGTAGAGGGTGTCGCCGTCGACCGCGAAGCAGCTGCCCCCATACTCGTGCACCCGGGTGCGGGCGTTCCAGCCGGGCCCGAAGGCGTCGGTGACGCCCCCGTCGGCGCGGCGGCGCATCACCACCACCCGTCCCTGCTCGGCGGGGCGCGCCTCCGCCCACCAGACGTCGCCGCCCTCGACCTCGATCTGGCCGATGCCGACGGTGTCGGAGACGATCAGCGCGGAGGTGATCGGCGACGGCCACGAGCCGTGGGGCGCGGTGCGGAGCTCGGTCATGGGGCGGGCCAGCCTAGCAGCTACCGCCGCCCACGCCGCCGCCCACGCCCGGAACCCCCGGTGCGACCCGGTCCTGCCCGCAGCAGCGTCCAGCGTCTCCAATCGTGCGCCACCACCCCGGGGAGGACGACCTCCAGGGTGACCAGCTCGGGAAGCTCGACGTCGCGGAGCACCAGGACCAGTTCGATCTCCTCGAAGACCGGTTCGTCGCCCTCGGTCTGCTGCGCCATCGACGCACACCTCCCACGCGGCGGTCGCACCGGAGGAGGGCCTGAGCGCTGGTTGGCCGGCCGGCCGCCGGAGCGGGGTCGCCAGACGGTAAGTGTATGATGAGTACACCGGACGTTACAAGTACTTGCTTTTGCTGTCGGATGCACGTTATATTTCCTCCAATCTGCGCTCCCGGGGAGTGCACAGAGAGAGGACGGGGCGCAGCAGCCGGCAACGGGGGCGCACGTCCGGCTCCGGGAGGATCCTGATGACGCGGATGGCCAGCAACGCGGATCCGGACGTCGCCTCGTCGCCCGCGGTGGCGCGGGTGACCGTGAACCTGCCGGCCCGGGTGTGGGAGGACCTGGGACGGATCGCCGACGAGTGCCAGATCTCCAAGACCGAGGTCCTACGCCAGGCGATCAGCACCGAGGTGCTGCTGCGCAAGATCCGGAGCGAGGGTGCCGACGTGTGCATCCGGCGACCGGACGGCACCCTCGAGCGGATGGTCTTCACCTACTGACCGGAGAGGCGCAGCTCGATCTCGCGGCTGCGCAGGACGCTCTCGCAGAGCGACCGGACGCTCCCGTCCACCCGCAGGATGATCGCCCCGTCCCCGTAGCCCAGGTGCACGAGGTGGAGCACGAGGTAGATCACCACGCCCAGCCCCAGCAGTCTCAGCATCGCCCGGCACCTCCTGTGACGGAAGCCTGGGCTGAGTCTATGATACGTATAAAATACGTGCAATAAGCGCGCTACTACCGTCACAGGAACGTGACGAGCACGGCGCTCCGGGGCCGGCGCCGGTCAGACGGCGCTGATCACCCGGAAGGCCTCGGCGAGGCGTCCCTCGGGCAGCCCGCCCTGGCGGGCGATCGCCGCGCCCCACTGGCGCATCGCGTCGGCGAGGTCCTCCCAGCCACCCACCTGGCTGCGGTGGCACTGCAGCGCCTGCACCTTGCGGTCGAGCTGGTCGGTCACGTCGACCCAGGTGTCAGGCTCGGGGAAGGCCATCATCCAGACCTCCTCGACGGTGTGGGGCTCGAGCCCCTCCTCGAGCAGCTCGGGATGGGCGAACGGGTTGCGCGCGTCCGGGTAGACCGCCGCCATCGCCGCCACCCCGGCGGCGAGGTGGTCGGGATGGCTGGCGAAGATCCGCTGCCAGTTGCGCTCCGGCGAGGGGGCGACCACCCGCTGAGGGCGCACCCGCCGGATCACCCGGGCGATGTCGCGGCGCACCTCGAGGGTGCTCTCCAGGCGGCCGTCGGGATGGCCGAGGAAGCTGAGGTCGGTGACCCCGACGCACCCTGCCGCCGCGGTCTGCTCCTCGCGGCGCAGCCGGGCCATGTCGGCGCGGGTGACGCTCCGGTCGGAGCCGCCGGCATCGCCGTCGGTGAGGATGCAGTAGGAGACGTCGATCCCCTCCGACGTCCAGGTCGCCACCGAGCCGGAGGCGCCGAAGTCGATGTCGTCCGGGTGCGCCGCGACGACGAGGATCCGCTCGACCGGAGACGGGGGGCGCTGAGCCACTCTGGGACTATTTGACCACGTAGCTGCCGAACATCTGCGTGGGGTGCACCGCGCAGTGGAAGTGGTAGGTGCCCGCGGGCTGGGCCGGCACCGCGTAGTCGACGGTCTTGGGACCGGGGACGATGTCGCCCTTGAAGAGCTCCTTCGCGTTCTTGTCGACGTCGGGGTCGGCGCTGAAGATCGCCAGGTTGTGGGGCAGCGGGTCCCTGTTGTCGAAGTGGACGGTGACCGCCTGGCCGGCCGGTGCCGCCAGGCAGTTGGTGGTGAACATGGTGTTCTGGGCGATCAGCGTCAGGGTGGTCCCCGAGGGCATGCAGGTGGCGTTCACCGACATCCCCATGCCGGTGCTGCTGGACATCGACATCGACGAGCTGCTCGACGTCGCCGCCGAGGGCGGCGAGGCGGAGCCCCCGCAGGCGGCGAGGAGCGCGGCGGCTCCGGATCCGGCGACCAGTCCGCAGCGTGTCATCTGGCGTGTCCTCCAGGGCCGCTCGGCGATGCGACACTCGCCCGCGTCGGCAGGGTACGCCGCCGGTCCGGGGGTCCGCTGGACGGTCAGACGCCCACCGCCGGAACCGCCGCGGCGGGCTCGGCGGCGGCGGCGGCGCGGACCGCTGCCCCGCCCTCGTCGCAGATCGTCCGGTAGTCGCAGCGGCGGCACCGCCAGGGCGAGGGGTTGGGCGGGAACCCGTGCTCGTTCCAGGCGCGGGAGAGGTCGATCGCGCTGAGCGCGATGTGGGCGTGGGCCTTCCGCAGGGCGGCGCCCTCGAGCACCACCCGGGTCACCTCGGCGGTCTGCAGGTGGTGGAGCTCGACCGCCACCCGGTCGGCGTGGTCGCGCTGGGAGATGGCGACCCCGTAGGCGCGCACCTGGAGGTCGCGGGCGGCGCTGTCGGCGGTGCGCGGCGGCCCGGTCTTGTAGTCGACGACGGTGG
The DNA here is from genome assembly GCA_036495095.1 of Candidatus Dormiibacterota bacterium. Taxonomy (NCBI): domain Bacteria; kingdom Bacillati; phylum Candidatus Dormiibacterota; species Candidatus Dormiibacterota bacterium. The sequence continues at coordinate 46,032 of DASXNK010000191.1, forward strand.
GGATGCCGTCGTCGCGCTCGTCGAGCCGGTCGAACCGGCCGCGGACCTCGCCGGCGTCGACGCTGAGCGCGAACGGCCGCTCCACCGCGGAGGGCCGGGCCTCGGTCCAGGCCGGGGTCTCGCCGTAGCGGCGCAGCGACTCCTCGCCGTAGCCGCGGAGCGAGCGGTGGACGCCCTTGGGACCGTGCGCCGCCTCCCACCCCTGGTGCCAGAGCCCCACCAGCCGGCCGGCGTCGACCTCCTCGCCCGCCAGCCGCATCCGCGCCGCCTGCTCGAGCACCGAGTGCACCAGCACCCCGTACCAGGTCTGCACCGAGCCCCGCGACGGCATCCGGTAGCGGCGGCGGTACTCGTAGCGGCGCGGGCACTCGCGGAAGTCGCGCAGGTCGGCCACCGAGACCTCGACGCCGACCGGCACGGTGCTGCCCCGGGGCCGGGTCCGGGCGGCGAGCGCGGCGGGGACGTGGGGAAGCTCGACACCGCGGGCCATCGCCTGGCCGGCGAGGGGCGCCAGGAAGCGGGTGGGTGCCTCGTCTCCGTACGACCGCGGGTAGCGGTGGGCGCGGGTGAGCACCAGCCGGTCGCGCGCCCGGGTGGCGGCGACGTAGAAGAGCCGCCGCTCCTCGTCGACCAGGCCGTCGCCCGGCGGGGGCGGCTCGGGGACGAGCTCGTCGGGGAGGGTGAGCGGCGCGGGGAAGCCGCCCCGGCCCGGCCAGCGGGGCTCGACGCAGCCGCCGACCACCACCACCGGCCACTCCAGCCCCTTGGCGCTGTGGGCGGTGAGCAGCACCACGCCGTCCTCGATGGCGTCGATGGCGGCGACCTCGTCGGCGGCGCCGGAGTCGCGCAGCACCTCGAGGTAGCGCAGCGCGGAGCGGAGCCGCAGGTCCTCGCTCCAGTCGGCGAAGCCGTCGAGCAGCTCGGCGAACTTGTTGAGGTTGGCGCCCGCCTGGACCCGCTCGAGGTCGCGGCTGAGCTCGGCGATGCCGAGGAACCCGCAGCGCTCCAGGGCGTCGAAGCAGAGCTCGCGGACGTCGGCGGTGAGCGCCTGGGCGTGGAGCGCGCAGAGCTCCTCGGTGGCCCGCCGCGCCGCCGCCGCGTCGGTCTCGTCGAGGCCCTCCACGGTGCCGTCGAGGAGCATCTCGCAGAGCGGGGTCTCGCTGCTGTCGCAGGCGCGCACCAGCGCCACCCGGCCCCGGTTGCTGACACACCAGGCAGGAAGTTGCAGGCAGCGGAGCAGCGCCTGGGAGTCGGCCGGGTCGTCGATGGCCCGGAGCAGCCCCAGCAGCGCCTTGATCTCCGGCTGGCGGAAGTAGCCGCGACCGCCGTGCACCTGGTACGGCACCCCGGTCTCCTGGAGGGCGGTCATCGCCGCGCGCATGTCGTCGTGGCGGCGGAAGAGCCAGGCGATCTCGGCGCCGCGGGTGCCCGCCTCGAGCAGGCGGCGGCACTCCGCCGCCACCGCCAGGGTCTCGCTGCGCTCGTCGGGCGCCTCCCAGAGCTCGACCGCGTCGCCGTCGCCGCGGTTGGCGACCAGCTCCTTGTCGATGCGCGACTCCGGCGCGGCGGCGGCGATCAGCAGGGAGCAGGCGGCGACGATCTGCCGGGTGCTGCGGTAGTTGCGCCGCAGGGTCACGGTGCGGTGGCCGGGACGCAGCCGCCGGAAGCGGTCGAGGTTGGCGAGGCTGGCGCCGCGGAACTTGTAGATGGCCTGGTCGTCGTCGGCGACGACGAGCACGTTGCCGTGGCGCGCCACCAGCGTCTCCACCAGCCGGGCCTGGGCGTAGTTGGTGTCCTGGTACTCGTCGACCATGACGTGGCCGACCGCGTCGCAGACCGCGCGGCGCGCCGCCGGGTCCTCGCGCAGCAGCCGCTCGGCGATGAGGATGCAGTCGTCGTGGTCGAGCACCGCGAGCCGGCGGTAGCGCTCCTCCAGCCGGGCGTAGAGCTCGGCGCACTCGGCGTGGCGCTCGAGCAGCGCCTGCTCGACCTCGTCGGTGGAGACCAGCTGGCGCCGGCACGCCCAGGCGGCGTACTCCTCGGGGGTGATCAGCTCCTGCTTGGCGGTCTCGATGAGGTGGAGCAGGGGGCCGACCAGGTCGTGGGGGCGCAGCGGGTTCCAGAGGGTGCGCGGCCGCATCTCCGCGAGCACCGCCTCGAGGTGGAGCCAGCGCTCGGCGGCGTCGGCGATGTGGAAGGTGGCGGGCACCCCGCAGCGCCATCCCCACTGGCGCAGCACCCGGCGGCCGAAGGCGTGGAAGTTGGTCAGCGGGACGTCGTCGCCGAAGGGCCCGTGGAGCGCCTCGGCCCGCTGCCGCATCTCCGCCGCGGCCTTCACCGTGTAGGTGAGCACCAGCTGCCCGGAGGCGCCGGCGTCGGTGCCGCAGAGCTCGAGGAAGCGCTCGACGATCACCCGGGTCTTCCCCGACCCCGGCCCGGCGAGCACCAGGCATGCGCCCTCGCGGTGGTCGACGGCCGCCTGCTGGTCGGGGTCGAGGGGGACCGAGGGCACCGATCTCGCCTGGGGTCAGGGTTGGGTGAACGGGAGGGTGTGGAGCACGGTGGGGCGGAAGCCGCGGCCGGTCACCTCGCCGGCCGGGGGCGGCAGCGGGGCGCGGCGCACGCACCAGGCGGGATCGCGGTCGTCGCGGAGCGCCACCAGCTCGGGACGGCTGAGCTGGCCGCCGGCGAGGCGCCCGCTGTGGCGGACGGTCGCCACCAGCTCGGGCTGAAGCCAGGACACCCGTCCCGGCGGCACCACCGCGCAGCGGCACGGCGGGGCGACCGAGGCGAGCTCGCCGAGCTGCTCGCACAGCCAGGCCTCGACCGACGCGGGGAGGTGGACGGCGACGCTGCCGGCGTCGGCGAGCCGGCCGCGGTGCTGCTCGCCGAGCACCAGGGCGCTCACCGAGCCGCCGGGCTGCCGCACCACCCCGGTGACCACGGTGTCGGCACGGTCCTCGAGGGGGATGCGCAGCCGCTGGGGCGAGGCCACCCCGGCCGAGTAGGTGGCCCCGGCATGCCGCGCCAGGATGGCGGGGAGGTGCTGGCTGGTGGCCGCCTCGGCGAGGGCGCAGCCGTCGCCCGCCACCCACTCCGGGACCTGGAGGTGGGGCTGCCCGGTCACCGCCCGCTCCAGCGCCTGGAGCCGGTCGCCGAAGGGTCGCTGCTGCAGCGAGGCGCCGTCGAGGTGGAGCAGGTCGGTGGCGATGAACACCGCCGCCACCCCGGGCTCGCCGGCCCGCCGCCGGGAGAGCGCCTCGAGGTCGGGGCGGCCGCGGGGGTCGAGGACGGTGAGCACCCCGTCGACCACCGCGGTGTGGCCGCCGAGGGCGGCGGCGACCTCGCCGATCACCTCCGGGAAGCGGTCGCCGAGCTCGCGGCGGCGCTCGTCGCGCAGCCGCGCCTCACCCCCGGCGCCGGCGGCGAGGAGCACCCGGATGCCGTCCCAGTCGACCGAGAACCGCCAGTCCTCGGCGTCGAAGGGCCCGCTGCAGGGCACCGCCACCTCGAGGGCCACGTCGGCGGGCAGGGCCGGGGGCGGGGGGAGGCTCAGCGGCAGGGACGCGGCGGCGGGCCGGGGGTGAGGGAGCGGCCGCCTCACGACGCCTTGCGACGGCGGACCGGAGCCTCGGCCTCGTCCTCGGCCCTGGCGGCCGCCCGGCGCCGTCCCTTGGTCGGGACCGCCTCGGCCTCCGCGGCCGGCTCCGCCTCCGCGTCGGCCGGTGCCTCCTCGCGGGTGCGGCGCGAGGCCTCCACCGACGCCTTGAGGGCCGCCATCAGGTCGAGCGCGCGGGCGGGCTCGGCGGCGGGCGCCGGGGCCTCGGTGGGCTGCTCGCTCATCTTCTCCTCGACGATCTGCAGCAGCGCCTCGCGGTAGCGATCGGTGTGCCGCGCCGGGTCGAAGCTGGCGGTGAGGTTGTCGATCAGCATCTTGGCCATCTCGAGCTCCCGGTCGTCGACCTTGACGTCCTCGCCGGGGAGCTTGAGCTCGTGCTGGTCGCGGATCTCGTCGGGCCAGTGCAGGGTGTTGAGGACCAGGCCGTCCTCGTGGAGGGCCAGGCGGCAGAGGTGCTCTCGGTCGCGCAGCGCGATCCGGCCGATGGCCACCCGCCCGGTGCTCTCCAGCGCCTTGCGGAGCAGCGCGTAGGGCTTGGCCCCGACCGCCTCGGGCTCGAGGTAGTAGGCGCCCTTGATGTAGACGCCCGGGTCGATCTCGGAGTCGTCGACGAACTCGAGGATCTCGACCGCCTTGGTGGTGGACAGCGGGACCCGCTCGAGGTCGGCGTCCTCGATGTGGACGAACTCGTCCTTGGCCACCTCGTAGCCGCGCTGGGTCTCCGTCCAGCCGATCTCGCGGTCCTCGTGGGGGCACCACCGCTTCTGCTTGATCGGGCGCCCGCAGGTGGGGCAGAGCATCCGGAAGGAGACGCTCTTCGACTCCGTGGCCAGGTACATCCGCACCGGGATGGCCACCATGCCAAAGCTGATCGCGCCGCGCCACATGGACCGTGCCATGGTGGCCAGGATACCCGAGGGAATCGCCGCCTGCCCGTCGCACCCGTCACTTCGTGACGCTCTCGGCGGGAACTCGCCCGGGCTACGCCACCAGGGCGTCGTAGGCCTGCTTGAGCTCGGGGTGGCGGAGGAAGAGGATGTGGCTGAACTCCTGGGTCAGGGGCCCGGGGCGGCGGCGGAGGCGGAGGCCGACCTCGTCGGGCTGGCTGTTCGCCTTGCGGCCGTTGCAGCGGCGGCAGGCCACCACCTGGTTCTCCCAGGTGCTCGGGGCGCCCCCGCGGGAGACCGGGACGACGTGGTCGATGGTCAGCTCGGAGGCGGGGCCTCCGATCCCGCAGTACTGGCAGGTCATGTCGTCGCGGAGCAGGAGGTTGCGGCGGTTCGGCCGGAGGGTCCGTCGGGGCACGTGGACGGCGCGGAGGAGCCGGGCGATGACGATCCCCTGGGGGAGCCGCCGCTCGCGGATGGCGGCCTCCGCCTCGCGCTCGGCCTGGGCGTCGAGGAGGGCGATCCGCTCCTTGCCGAGCAGGATGAGGAGCCGACGCTTGCTGATCACGTTGAGCGGCTGCATCGTCGCGCTGAGGAGCAGGACCGCCATGGTTCCGAATTGTATGAGCGGACCGGGCCACGGCGCCGCACTTCCCTCGCATCGCCCGCGCGCGAGGGCCGGCTCCCGGCTGGCGGACGGCTAGCGGGCGGCGGCGAGCACCACGAAGAGGACGAACGGAACGGCGCCGGCGACGGCGATCCCCAGCCGGAGCAGCGTCCTGCGGTCGGGCGCCTCGCCCCGGGCGCGGCGGCGCAGCCGCTCGCCGCCGCCGCGGCCGGCCTCGACCCACCGCGAGACCCTCACCCCGCCGAGCAGGGCGCTCATCCCCAGGGTGGCCATGCCGAGCAGGAGCGAGGCGTTGCCGAGCCCGGCGAGGCCGTCGCCGCCGGCCAGCCGGGTGAGCAGCCCGACCAGCGCCGCCAGCCCGACCAGGCCCACCCCCCCGGCGAGGCCGAGCCGCGCCGCCTCCGCCGGGCTCCCCGGCACCGGTGGCCGCCGGCGGGCGGGAGCGGCCCGGGGGACGCGCGGCCGCCGCTCCAGGGCCGCGACCCGGACGCCGCAGCGGGCGCAGTGGGTGGCGCCGGGGTCGAGCCGGGCGCGGCAGAGCGGGCAGTCGAACCGCCCCATCAGCCGCCTCCCGCCGGGGCCGGGGTGCCGGGCAGGTCCTGGCCGCCCTCCAGCACCGGCGCGAAGAGGTCGCCGACCGCCGCCAGCCGGGCGTGGATGGTGCGGATGTTCCAGCCGTCGGGACGCAGCCCGGGGTCGTCGAGCTCCTCCCAGGTGATCGGCGTCGACACCGGGGCGCCGGGCGCGGGGCGGAGCGAGTACGGGGCGGCGAGGGTCTTGCCGATGATGTTCTGGGTGTAGTCGATGCGGATGCGGCCGGTGCGCCGGGCCACCGACCACTCCCAGCTGATCTTGTCCGGCAGCACCTGACCGATCGCCCGGCCCACCTCCTCGACCCAGCCGCGGACGGCGGCGTAGTCGGGGCCGCGGCGCAGCGGGACGTAGATCTGCAGGCCGGTCTGGCCGCTGGTCTTCGGCAGCCCGCGCAGCCCCAGGTGGTCGAGCGCGGCCTTCACCAGCCGGGCGACCTCGCGGATGTCGTCGAAGGTGGCGGGCTCGAACGGGTCGAGGTCGAACACCGCCCAGTCGGGCTGCTCGGGGGCGTCGATCCGGGAGTGCCAGGGGTGGAGGTCGATCGCCCCGCTGTTGGCCATCCAGGCGAGGGTGGCGACCTCCTCGGCGATCACGTAGGTGACCTCCCGGTCGCCGTGCCAGGTCCAGCGCCGGATCCACGCGGGGGCGTGGTCGGGGATGCGCTTGCGCCAGAAGTGCTTCCCGTGGATGCCGTCGGGGAAGACCTGCATCCCCACCGGGCGGTCGCGGAGGTGGGGGAGGAGCACCGGGGCCACCCGGACGTAGTGCTCGATCATGTCCCGCTTGGTGCAGCCGTCCTCGGGCCAGTACACCTTGTCGAGGTTGGTCAGCCTCAGCCGGCGGCCGCCCACCTCCCAGGCGCCGTCCGGGCCCATCCCGCGCAGCCGCTCCAGCGCCTCCTCGATCTCGTCGCGGGGGTCGGGGCCGGGGTCGGGGTCGGGGTCGGGCCTGGCCCGCGCCGCCGGGTCCGCGACCTCGACCGCCACCGCCGACAGGGGGAGAGCCCGCTCGCGGACGCAGTCCTCGGGCCGGACGTCGGGGCGCAGGCCGCGGAAGACGGGGTGGCGCAGCGTGCCCGCGGCGGTCCACTCGGTGAAGCGGACGCTGCAGACCAGCTCGGGGCGCACCCAGGTCACCGGCTGGGGGATCGAGGGCTCCGGGTCGAAGGGGCTCCGCTCGGTGCGCAGCGGCTCGAGGCGGCGGCGGAGCAGGTCGATCATCGCCTCGTCGAGGCCGCTCCCCGCCTGGCCCGCGTGGACCAGCACGCCGCCGTCGTACACCCCGAGCACCAGCGAGCCGACGCTCCCGGTCCGGCCGCCGCGACCGGCGGTGAGCCCGCAGATGACGCAGTCCTGCTCGCACCAGGCCTTCACCTTCAGCCATGCCGCCGAGCGCCTGCCGCCCTCGTAGCGGGAGTCGCCGCGCTTGGCGACCATGCCCTCGAGGCCGCGCTCCCTGATGGCGGCGAAGAGCGCCTCGCCGTCCTCCTCGACGTGGTCGGCGTAGCGCACCTCGGCGCTCTCGGTGAGCAGGTCGCGGAGCAGCCGCTTGCGGAGGCTGAGCGGCAGGTCGCGGAGGTCGTGGCCGTCGAGGTGGACCAGGTCGAAGGCGGCGAAGCTGGCGGGCACCTCGGCGGCGGCGAGGGCCACCTGGCGGGCGCCGGTCACGTTGATGCGCCGCTGCAGCCGCTCGAAGGAGGGCCGGCCCTCCTCGTCGAGGGCGACGATCTCGCCGTCGACCACCGCCTCGCGGGCGCGCAGCGCGCCGGTGAGGGCGGCGAGCTCGGGGTAGCGGCCGGTCTCGTCCCGGCCGCTGCGCCCGCGGAGGTGCACGCCGCCGTCGCGGAGGGTGGCGAGCGCCCGCACCCCGTCGTACTTCATCTCGAAGAGCCAGCCGGCGCGCGAGAACGGCTCGGCGACGGGCATCGCGAGCATCGGCCGCAGCGACGTCGGCAGCCGCCGCTCCGGGGTGGAGGCGAGCACCTCGGCGAGCGAGCGGGTGGCGGGGGCGGCCGCCCTCCCCGGGTGCAGCCCGGCGGCGTCCCAGGTGTCGCCGTCGACGGCGGCGGCGATCTCGGCGAGGCTGCGCCCGGTCTTCACCGACCAGTCCAGCTCGATGGCGTCGAAGCCGGGCACGACGAAGGCGTCGCGCTTCTTGATCAGCAGCCAGTCGCGGTCCTCCTCCACGGTGGGCTCGGGCAGGTCGGCGCCGCGGCGGCGCCCGCCGCGTCCGCCCATCCGCACCAGGGCGAACTCGCCGTGGAGCTTCTGGCCGTCGAGCGAGAACTTCAGGTCGCCGCGGCGCAGCGAGGCGTCGGGGTCCTCGGCGGTCTCGCGCAGCCACTCGTAGGCGCCGGCGTCCCAGAGCTCGACGGTGCCGGCACCGTAGCCGGATGGGATCACCCCCTCGAAGTCGCCGTACTCGATGGGGTGGTCCTCGACGTGGACCGCGTAGCGGCGCTGTGCGGGGTCGAGGGTGGGCCCCTTGGGCACCGCCCAGGAGAGCAGCACCCCGCGGTGCTCGAGCCGGAAGTCGAAGTGCAGCCGGGTGGCGCGGTGCATCTGCACGCAGAACCGGCGCCCGATCGGCAGCAGCTCCCAACCCGGGTAGCCGGCCCCGGCGGCGGCCGCGCCCGCCACCCCCTCGCCGCCCCGCGGCTCCGGGGTGCGCGAGAAGTCGCGCTTGCGGCGGTACTCCTCCAGGGGCATGGTGCTACCGCTCGACGCGGCTATTCATGATATTCACCATGTACGAGTTTGCTAGAGTATGACCGTCGGATCACTCAGAGGTGTCCCCGCCATGCAGCCCGCAACGAGGCGCCAGGAGACCCGCTCCGCGGAGCCGGAGGAGCCGCTGGCGACCCATGCCGAGCCCACCGTCCCTCCGGCGGGGGCGGCCTCCGTCCCCGGTGACGTCGCGGTCGCCGGCACCCCGGTGGCCAGGCCGGTGGCGGCCGCGCCGGTGGTGCGCAGGGTGCGCCGGACCACCGTGCTCGCCGAGCCGGGATACCGGGCGGTCCAGCTGGTCTGGCTGCTGCTCACCGTCGCCGAGGCGTTCGTCGGCCTCCGGGTGATCTTCCGGGCGGTGAGCGCCAACCCGGCCGCCGGCTTCGTCCGCTTCGTCGACACCGTGGCCGGGGCGCTCGTCAGCCCGTTCCACCCGATCGTCGCCGACGCGCGGCTGGGGAACGGCGGCGTCCTCGAGGTCGGGTCGCTGATCGCGATGGCGGTGTTCCTCGCCGCCGCCCTGGTGGTGGTGCGGCTGCTCCGCATCCTCACCGCGCCCCGGCCGCCCGCCGAGCCGGCCCCCGTCTGACCACGCCTCTCCCTTCCGACCGGGCCACCGGGCCCCCGTCCCGGTGGCCCCCCCTCATCCCACCCCGCCGCCGATCAGCCGGCCCACCAGGAAGGTGACCAGCGAGGCGAGGAGGCCGACGATCACCATCTCGAGGCCGCTGCGGATCGGGCTGCGCCGGGTGACCAGGGTCTTGGCCGACCCCACCGCGAACAGGGCGAGGGCCGAGAGCACGCAGGCGATCACCAGCGCGGTGGTGCCGGAGGTGAACAGGAAGGGCATCAGCGGGACGGCGGCGGCGATCGCGAACCCGCCCCCCGCCCAGGCGCCGTCGGCGACCGGAGGCGGCCCCGGGTCGAGGGTGAGCCCCAGCTCCTCGGTGACGAGCACGTCGAGCCAGTGGTCGGGGTCGGTGCAGATCCGGCCCACCAGCAGCTCGACCTCCTCCTCGCTGAAGCCCTTCTCCCGGTAGATGCGCCGGAGCGCGTCACGCTCCTCCTCGGGGGCGTAGGCGATCAGCTCGGCGGCGCGGCGCACCTCCTCGGCGATCACCTCGCGCTGGGACTTGTTGCTGAGGTAGGAGCCGGCGAACATCGAGGTGCCGCCGGCGAGGATCCCCGCCACCCCGGCGAGCAGGACCACCCGCGTCGACGACGCGGCGCTCACCCCGCTGATCAGGCTGAGGTTGCTGACCAGGCCGTCATTGAGGCCGAAGATCAGGTCGCGCAGGTACTCGGCGAAGTAGGTCCGGCGGGGCCGGCCGGCGGCGCTGGCGGCGTCGCTGCGGCCGCTGAGCCGGGCCGCGGCCCCCTGGTGGAGGCGCTCGTCGGGGACGATGCGGCCGGCGATCGCCCGCGATTTGGCATCGGGGAGCAGCCGGGCCTGGCGCATGTAGTCGAACTTGCCGCGGGCCTCGCCGCCCTCGATCAGCGAGATCACCGCGCCCAGCCCGGCGGCGCGGGCGAGCAGCGGCAGGGCCACGTCGCGGAGGTTGGGGCGGAGCCGGGGGATGCGCTCGCCGAGCTCCTCGAGGCGCTCGCCCCAGTGGTCGGCGTGGCGCAGCTCGTGGCCGGCCATCTCCAGGAGGGTGGCCTGGGGCTCGCCGTTCTCGGTGGTGGAGGCGAGGCGGCGATAGAGCCGCGCCGAGCTCATCTCCTCCCGCCAGTTGCGGCGGATCTGGGCGATGAGCTGACGCCGCTCGGCGCCGGTCATCGCCTCGGTGTCGAGCTGGCGCTCCCTCTCCGCCGGGGGTTCGGCGCCGGCCATGGGGGGCAGGGGTCGACTCCTCGTGGAATGGGTAGAATCAGGGCAGGTCACAGTGTCTCACGGACGCCACCACGCGCCGTGACGCACCCCCGACCCCCGCCGACCTTCGCGGACGCAACCGGAGCACCCGACCCTCTGATCGACGACAGCGCACGTCCCGACGACCTCACCCCCAGCCAGCCCGCCCGCCCCCCGAGCGAGGGCGGCGGGGGTCGGTCCGCCGCGTCGGCGGGTCATACCGAGGACGGCTACGGCGCCGCCCAGATCCAGGTCCTGGAGGGCCTCGACCCGGTCCGCCGCCGTCCCGGCATGTACATCGGCTCGACCGACACGCGCGGGCTGCACCACCTCGTCTACGAGATCGTCGACAACAGCATCGACGAGGCCCTGGCCGGCTACTGCGACCAGATCGTGGTCACCCTCCACGCCGACAGCTCGGTGTCGGTGCTCGACAACGGCCGCGGCATCCCCGTGGACATGCACCCCACCGAGAAGCGCTCGGCGCTGGAGGTGGTGCTGACCAAGCTCCATGCCGGCGGCAAGTTCGGCGGCGGCGGCTACAAGGTCTCGGGCGGCCTCCACGGCGTCGGCCTCAGCGTCGTCAACGCGCTCAGCGAGCGCCTCGACGTCGAGGTCTACAAGGACGGCAGGGCGCACGTCCAGAGCTACGTCCGCGGCGTGCCCCAGGGCCCTGTCGAGGTGGCCGGCCAGACCGACCGCCACGGCACCATGGTGCGCTTCTGGGCCGATCCGCAGATCTTCCCGGAGATCGCCTTCAGCTGGGAGATGGTCGCCACCCGGCTGCGCGAGCTCGCCTTCCTCAACAAGGGCATCGCCATCGTGCTCCGCGACGAGGCGAGGGAGACGGCGCACACCTTCTACTTCGAGGGCGGCATCCAGGCGTTCGTGAAGCACCTCAACGCGGGCCGGAACGTCGTCAACCAGAAGCTCTTCTACGTCGAGCGCGAGATCGACACGACGATGATCGAGATCGCCCTCCAGTACCAGAACACGACCTTCACCGAGCACGTGCTCGCCTACGCGAACAACATCCACACCGAGGAGGGCGGCAGCCACGTCACCGGTTTCCGCAGCGCGCTGACAGCCACCCTCAACAAGTACGCGCGCAAGGCGTCGCTGCTCAAGGACAACGACGCCAACCTCAGCGGCGACGACGTGCGCGACGGCCTCACCGCGGTGCTGTCGGTCAAGCTGCAGGAGCCGCAGTTCGAGGGGCAGACCAAGACCAAGCTGGGCAACAGCGAGGTGGCGGGACAGGTGTCTGCGGTGCTCAGCGACTCGCTGATGCAGTTCCTCGAGGAGAACCCCGGCGATGCCCGCCGCATCGTCGAGCAGTCGCTGACCGCGGCGCGGGCGCGGCACGCCGCCGCCCGGGCCCGCGAGCTGGTGCAGCGCAAGTCGCTGCTGGAGTCGGCGACGCTGCCCGGCAAGCTCGCCGACTGCAGCGAGCGCGACCCCGCGCTCTGCGAGATCTTCATCGTCGAGGGCGACTCCGCAGGTGGCACCGCCAAGGCGGGGCGCGAGCGCCGCTTCCAGGCGATCCTCCCGCTGCGCGGCAAGATCCTCAACGTCGAGAAGGCGCGCGCCGACAAGATCCTTGCCAACGAGGAGATCAAGAACCTGATCACCGCGCTGGGGGTGGGCTTCGGCGAGAACATGAACACCGAGCGGCTGCGCTACCACCGCATCGTGCTCATGGTCGACGCCGACGTCGACGGCTCCCACATCCGCACCCTGCTGCTGACCTTCTTCTGGCGCCACCTGCAGCCGCTCATCAAGGCCGGCAACGTGTTCCTCGCCCAGCCGCCGCTCTACGCGCTGCGCAAGGGCAAGAACGTCGAGTACGCCTACAGCGACACCGAGCGCGACGAGAAGATGAAGGCGATCGGCGGCAAGATCGAGGTGCAGCGCTACAAGGGACTCGGCGAGATGAACGCCGTGCAGCTGTGGGAGACCACCATGGACCCGGAGACCCGGGTGCTGCTCCGCGTCGACGTCGAGGACACCCTCCGCGCCGACGACATCTTCGACCGGCTGATGGGCTCGGACGTCGCCCCCCGCAAGCGCTTCATCCAGACGCACGCCAAGAGCGTGCGCAACCTGGACATCTGAGCGGGGGCATGAGCGCGACCACGGGCATCACCGTCGCCGTCGACGCCATGGGGGGCGACCATGCCCCTGACGCGGTCGTCGCCGGGGCCGTCACCGCCGTCGAGTCGCGGGGCTGCAGGGTCATCCTGGTGGGCCGGCGCGACGCCGTCGAGACCTCGCTGCGCCGCTGCGTCCAGCCGCCCGACCTCGAGCGGGTCCGCAGCCGCATCGAGGTCTTCGAGGCGTCCGAGGTCGTGGAGATGGACGAGCACCCCGCCCAGGCGGTGCGCGCCAAGCGCGACTCGTCGATCGTCCGCGCCTGCGAGCTGGCCGCCCAGGGACGTGCCCAGGCGGTGGTCAGCGCCGGCAACAGCGGCGCGGTGCTCGCCGCCGCGCTGTTCACCCTCAGGCGCATCCCCGGGATCGCCCGCCCCGCCATCGGCGCGCTGCTGCCGGGGCGCGACGACGCCCGCACCTTCCTGCTCGACGTCGGCGCCAACGCCGACGTGCGCGCCGAGTGGCTGGCCCAGTTCGCGGTGATGGGCAGCGTCTACGCCCGCACCATGATGGGCGTCGCCGATCCCCGTGTCGCCCTGCTCAGCAACGGCGAGGAGCCGGGCAAGGGCTCAGCGCTCATCCAGGCCGCGCACCCGCTGCTCGCCGCCGCGCCGATCCGCTTCACCGGCAACATCGAGGGCCGCGACCTGCTCAGCGGGAGGTGCGACGTCGCCGTCACCGACGGCTTCACCGGCAACGTCGCCCTGAAGACCGCCGAGGGGGTGGGCGAGTACCTGTTCGCGGTGCTGCGGCACGAGGCCAGGACCAGCCGCCGCGCCATGCTCGGCGGCCTGCTGCTCAAGCCCCGGCTGCGCGCGGTGCGCGACCGGGTCGACTACCGGGCCACCGGCGGCGCGCTGCTCCTCGGCGTCGCCGGAGAGGTGGTGATCGCCCACGGCCGCTCCGACGCCACCGCGATCGACAACGCCATCGGCGTCGCCGCCACCGCCGTCCAGCACCACGTCAGCGGCACCATCGCCGCCGCAATGCCCCGCGAGGTGGTCACCCCCGCCCTCGCCGCCACCACGGAAGACCAGTCATGACCGTACTGCCCCCGCACCAGAACGTCCGCCCCATCGAGCTCGAGCAGGAGATGCGCTCGTCGTACATGGACTACGCGATGAGCGTGATCATCTCGCGTGCCCTGCCCGACGTCCGCGACGGCCTCAAGCCGGTGCAGCGCCGCATCCTCTACGCGATGCTCGAGCAGGGCATGACCGCGGGGGCCCGCTACCAGAAGTCCGCGGCCATCGTCGGCGAGGTGATGAAGCACTATCACCCCCACGGCGACTCGTCGATCTACGACACCATGGTGCGGCTCGCCCAGCCCTGGGTGATGCGCTACCCGCTGGTCGACGGCCAGGGCAACTTCGGCTCCATGGACGGCGACCCGCCGGCGGCGCACCGGTACACCGAGGCGCGGATGTCGCCGATCGCCATGCAGGTGGTCGAGGACATCGACAAGGACACGGTCGACTTCGTCGACAACTACTCGTCGACCACCACCGAGCCATCGGTGCTGCCCGCGCTCCTCCCCAACCTGCTGGTCAACGGCTCCAGCGGCATCGCCGTGGGCATGGCGACGAACATCCCGCCCCACAACCTCACCGAGGTGTGCGACGGGCTGGTCCACCTCGTCGACAACCCCGAGGCGACCACCGAGGACCTGACCAAGATCATCCGCGGTCCCGACTTCCCCACCGGCGGGATCATCTACGGCCGCGACATCGCCACCGTCTACGGCACCGGCCACGGGCGCATCGTGATGCGCGCCCAGGTGGAGTTCGAGGAGTCGCGCAACGGCCGCGAGCAGATCATCGTCCGCGAGCTGCCCTACCAGGTGAACAAGGCGCGGCTGATCGCGAACATCGCCGAGCTGGTGAACGACAAGAAGATCGACGGCATCAGCGACCTCCGCGACGAGTCCGGCCGCAAGGAGGCGGTGCGCATCGTCATCGAGCTGAAGTCGAACGCGCGCCCCCACACCGTGCTGAACAACCTCTTCAAGCACACCCAGCTGCAGACCACCTTCGGGGCGATCATGCTCGCCCTCGTCGACGGCCGGCCCCAGGTGCTCGGCATCAAGGCGCTGCTCCAGGAGTACATCGACTACCGCCGCGACGTGGTCACCCGGCGCACCCGCTTCCTGCTGAAGCGTGCCAGGGACCGGGCCCACGTCCTCGAGGGGTTGATGAAGTGCCTCGACCATCTCGACGAGGTGATCCGCATCATCCGCGGCGCCGTCGACGAGAAGGCCGCGCGCACCGCCCTCGAGACCCGGTTCGAGCTCACCGAGCGGCAGTCGAAGGCGATCACCGACCTCCGCCTCGGCCAGCTCTCCCGCCTCGAGGGCGACCGGCTCCGCCAGGAGTACGAGGAGCTGATCAAGGAGATCACCCGGCTGGAGGACATCCTCGCCGACGTCCGCAAGGTCGACATCATCCTCAAGGACGAGCTGGCGGGCCTGCGGAGGAAGTTCGGCGACCCCCGCCGCACCGAGATCCGCCTCGGTGAGGTCGAGCTCAACGAGGAGGACCTGATCCCCCGCGAGGAGGTCTTCGTCACCCTCACCAATCGCGGCTACGTCAAGCGGATGCCGATCACCACCTATCGCACCCAGCACAAGGGTGGCAAGGGCGTGCTCGGGGCGCGGCGCTCGACCGACGAGGACTACGTCGCCCACTCGACGATCGCCAGCACCCACAGCGACATGCTGTTCTTCACCAATCGGGGCCGTGTCTTCCGGCTGCGCACCCACGAGATCCCCGACGTGAAGCGGCAGGCCAAGGGCATGCCGGTGATCAACCTCATCGAGCTCGAGCAGCGCGAGCGGGTGACCGCGCTGATCGACATGGAGTCCTTCGGCGAGGAGCAGTTCCTGGTGATGGTCACCAAGCTGGGGCAGATCAAGAAGACCCCGGCGGCCGCCTACTCGGCGGTGCGGCGCAACGGCCTGATCGCCATGAACCTGCAGGACGATGACGAGCTGAACTGGGTGCGCGTCTCCTCCGGCGGCGACGAGGTCATCGTCGCCACCCGGCAGGGGAAGTGCTCGCGCTACTCCGAGCGCGAGGTGCGCCCCACCGGCCGCGACACCCAGGGGGTGGCGGCGATCCGCCTCCGCGACGGCGACGAGGTGGCCGGCTTCGACATCGCCAAGCCGAACGGCTACGTGCTGGTGGTCACCGAGAAGGGCTACGGCAAGCTCACCGCGGTCTCGGAGTACAACTCCAAGGGCCGGAACATCCAGGGCATGTACACCATCGACCAGACCAAGCTGTCGAAGATCGGCGAGATCGTCGGCATGCGCGTGGTCGAGGACCTCTCCGAGGAGCTGATGGTGATCAGCACCATGGGCCAGGTGATCCGCATCCCCCTCGAGCAGGTGCGGGTGGCGAACCGCCAGACCCAGGGCGTGATCATCATGCGCCTGACCGACGACGACCGCGTCGGCTCGATGGCCGGGGTCGGGTCGCCGGGGGCCCTGGACGCATGAGTTCGGCTGGACGTGGCACGCGTCCGGCCCGGAGCTCCGCGCGCTGAGAGGTGGCGCTCGCTAGCGGTCCGGTACCGGTAGGTGGATCGGCGGGGGTGGGGGTGGCTCGAGGGTGAAGGGATGGAGGTCGCCTGCCGCGGTGGCGGCGAGGGTGCGGGCGCCGGAGTGGAGGTGGGAGAGCTCGGCGGCCTCCTCGACGGCGTGGAGGCCCTCGGGGCCGAGGTGACGCAGCGCCGCGGCCAGGGCCCGATGGGTCGGGGGCGCGCTGGGGGCGAGGGTGGTGGTCCGGCCCCAGCGGGCGAGGCGGCCGGACAGCTCGGTGAGGTGGCCGGGGACCGCGGCCGGGCGCACCAGCAGGCTGGCCGCGTCGAGCAGGTCGGCGGCGCGGCGATGGCGGCTGGTGGAGCCGGCGAGGCCGAGCAGGCCGCTCGGCCGCCCCGAGACCAGGTCGCTGGCCCGGCCGGAGAGGTCCAGGGTGCGGTGGAGCAGGGTGGCTCCGGGCGCCGCCCCGGTCTCCAGCGCCCGCAGCCCCAGGCGGCCGGCGAGGGCCAGCGGCTTGGCCAGCACGAACAGGTCGCAGACGACGGCGAGGAGCACCCCGCCGGCGAGGACGTGGTCGCTGTCGTCGACCCCGGTGACCACGCTCACCGCGAAGCCGGCGGCGGCGCGCAGCGGGTGCAGCAGCCCCGGCCCGCCGGGGAGCCCGCTCAGCGGCCCCAGCACCGGCCCGAGCACGAGGTCGGTGAGCACGGCGTGCAGCCCCCTGCCGTCGAAGGAGGTGCCGAGCAGGCGCCAGAGCAGCGCCGCCGGCGCCGCCACCGGCCCGGCGGCGTCGAGCAGCCGTCCCAGCAGGCTGCCGGCGCCGCCGAGCAGGCGGGTGGCCCCCCCGGCGACCAGCGCCAGCGGGGTGGCCACCAGCCGGGTGAGCCGGTGGCCGGCGCCGGTGTCGGCGTCGCGGGGATGGTCGAGCTCCCACTGCAGCTGGCGCACCGCCTCGGGGGCGTCGACCAGGGCGATCCGGCGGTGCCCGGCGGCCGGCCTCGTCCCGCCCCCACCGGAGGGCAGCAGGGCGGCCGAGAACCGGCAGGCGCGGAGCGTGCCCGCGGCAACCAGCCGGGCCTCGCCCGGCTCGGGGAGGGCGTCGAGGAGGCGGCCGCGCTCCACCTCCTCGAGGCGCCGGGTGCGCGGGTCGAGGATCACCGCGGTCACCGAACCGGTGAGCATCCCCACCCGCCACCGCGCTCCCGCGGGCGACGCCGCCTCCCGGTAGAGGAGCAGGTCGCCGGGCTCGGGCACGTCGCGCGGCAGCCTCAGGTCGGGCCCGCAGAGGTCGGCGAAGAGCAGGGTGGCGGAGTCGATCGCCCCCGGCCGGGCGTTGGCGGCGAGGTGGCGCCGCACCCCGTCGAGCCGCGCCCCCGCGCCCTCCCAGGCGCCGATCACGGCGTCGCGGTCGGCGCCCGTCCCCGGCGCCGGGCCGGTTCGGGCGCGCATCGCCGCCGCCGCGGCCTCCCCCGCCGTGCCGGCCGCGCGCGCCGCGCCGGCCCCGCCGAGCACCGCGGCGGCGAGGGCGGCGGCGACCAGCCCGGCGCCACCGGCGCGTCCCAGCCGGTGGCGGGCGGCGGGGCTCATCCGAGCCGGGCCGCCGCCGTGGCCCGGGCGACGCAGAGCGCGGCCGGCCGGGCGTGGGGGGTGGCGCAGAGGCGGCGGAGCAGCGGCAGCCGGCGGACGACCTCGACGGTGGCCACCGCCACGATCCGTCCCGGCGCCGCCTCGGCGCCGCGGTCGCGGGGGTCGGGGCCGAGCACGAGGTCGACCACCTCGGCGCCGTTGGCACGGGCCACCCGCTCGGCGGCGCCGCGGACCACCGCGCAGGCGGGGGGCGTGTCCGGCTCCTCGGGCAGCCGGCAGGCGGTGCGCCGGGCCTGGAGCGCGATGCTGAGGTCGTCGCTGCCGGCGCCGGCGGCGAGCTCGGCCTCGGCGGCGTGGGCGGCGGCGGCCGCCGCATGCTCGGCCCGGGCGTCGCCGGCGGTCACCGCCACCACCTCGCCGGCGCCGAGCCCGGCGACGGCCAGGAGCCAGCAGCCGAGCAGCAGCAGGAGGCTGGAGGCGCCGGCCTGGGCCCGGCGGCGGCTCAGCACGGCTCCTGCCGCATCGTCGCCGAGGCGTGCGCCGCCAGCGGCGAGTCGAGGCCCGCGGGCAGCCCGGGCAGCAGGATGCGCGGCGGCAGGATCACGCTCGCGGTCATCAGCACTCCGCCGGCGGGGTCGGTGGCGGTGGTGAGGGAGACCCGGGCCACGGCCAGGGCGGCGTCGCCGGCGACCGCGGCCGGCGGCACCGCGCGGTGCTCGCACACCAACGCGTGGCGCACCAGCTCGCGGGCGTCGCTCGCCGCCCGGGCGCGGTCCTCGACGAGCGCGGCGCCCTGGAGCAGGGCGGTGACGACGACCCCCAGCAGGGGCAGGCCGGCGACCAGCTCCAGGGTCTCGGCGCCGCGCTCGCCGGCCCTCACGGCTGACCCAGCAGGCTCTGCAGGTGGCGCAGGAGCAGGGCACCGAGGCCGCCCCCGGCGTTGTGGTCAGCCCACACCGAGGCGGCGGTCATGGCGCTGACCACGAACGAGCCGAGGCCGATCCACTCCAGCGACTGGGCACCAAGCTGGCGCCGGAGCCGGGGACGTCGGGGTCGCGGCGGGGAGGTCGGGGTGACGGGACGCATCGGCGGGCCTCCAAAGTTGTGTGGTTCTGCGAACACACAGAGAGGCTAGCAGAAGGGCGCGCCCGGGTCAACGCTGGGGAGTGGTTCTGCCACGACCAACATCCAGGGGTCGCTACGGAGCGGGCTCGTCCTCGCGCAGCGGCTCGCGGAAGATCAGCACCTGGCAGGGGGCGTTGGCCATCACGTACGGACCGGTCTTGCCCACGTGGAACTCGCCGAAGCGCTCGCGATAGGGCATCCCCATGATCAGCAGGTCGGCGCGCCAGGCCCGGATCTCGTCGACGATCGCCGGACCCACCTCACGCGCCTGGAGGAGCTCGGTCTCCACCTTGACGTCGAGGTCGCGGCCCACCCGCTCGGCGGCGTCGAGGATCCGCTCCGCCCGCTCCATGTCCGCCTCGGGGACGGCGTCGAGGGGGAGGCTGCGCTTCACCACCAGGATGCTCACCGCGTAGACCTTGGCCCGGTTGCGGAGCGCGAACCGGCAGGCGAGACGCACCGCCTCCTCGTCGGTGGAGCTCCCGTTGACGGGCACAAGGATGCGCTTGGCGGCGAATCCGTGTGGCGACGACATCGGCGCAGGATGCTACCGGATGCGCCCTCGGGCCCACCCCCGCATCACCGGGGCACGGCGGCGCGCGGACGGCCCGTAGAATCGAGGTCATGAGGGTCGTCATCGTGGGCTGCGGCAGGGTCGGCTCCCTGCTCGCGCTGCGACTCGCCGGCGAGGGCCACACCGTGTGCGTCATCGACGAGAAGCCGTCCGCGTTCGAGCGTCTCGGCGATGATTTCAGCGGCGAGATGGTGGTCGGCAACGGCCTCGAGGGCGCGACCCTGCGCCGCGCCGGCATTGCGAAGGCCGACTGCTTCGCCGCGGTGATGCCCGGCGACAACCGCAACCTCATGGCCGCCCAGCTCGCCCGCGAGATCTTCAAGGTCGAGCGGGTGATCACCCGCATCTACGACCCGATCCGCGCCGCGGTGTACCGGGAGATGGGGGTCGAGACGATCTGCTCGACGGTGATCGGCGCCGGGCTCATCCACGACTACCTCGTCGACGGGGTCAACCGCGCCGACGCGGTGGCCGGCGCCGGAGGACGCACGTGAACCAGCGCAACACCCCCTACGTCATCGTCATCGGCGGTGGCAAGGTGGGGTACCACCTCGCCCGTCACCTGCTCGACCGCGGCTACGAGGTGACCCTGGTCGAGAAGGACAAGGTGCGCGCCCAGTGGCTGTCGCACCAGCTCGGCTCGTGCAGCATCATGGTCGGCGACGGCGACGAGATGGCCTTCCTCGCCACCACCGGCATCGAGCGCGCCGGCGTCGTGGTCGGCGCCACCGGCGACGACGAGGACAACCTGGTCGCCTGCCAGCTGGCGAAGCGGAAGTTCAGCGTGCCGCGCACCATCGCGCGCGTCAACGACCCCGAGAACGTCCGGCTCTTCAAGGCCCTCGGCATCGACGTGCCGGTGTCCGCGACCGAGCTGCTGATGGGTCTCATCGAGGCCGAGCTGAGCGGCTCCGACGCGGTGAAGGGCGTGGCGGTGAAGGCCAGCGGCGCCACCCTGGTCGACGTCGCGCTCCCCGACCTCTCCTCGCTGGTGGGCCGGCGAGTCGCCGACATCCCGCTTCCCGCGGGTGATCTGGTGGTCTGCATCGTCCGCGACGGGCGGCCGGTGGTGCCGCAGGCCGACGTCGTGATCAAGCCCAAGGACGAGCTGATCATCTATTCCACCACCCTCGACGTCGACAGCGTCCGCGAGCTGGTCACCAACTGACCACCGTGCGCCGCGTCGCCTATCTCGGTCCGGAGGGGACCAACTCGCACGACGCGGCGCTCGCCCGCTATCGCGAGGGCGCGCTGCTGGTGCCCGCCGGCGACATCCCCACGGTGGTCGCCTCGGTGACCGCCGGCTGCGTGGAGGAGGCCCTGGTCCCGATCGAGAACAGCACCGAGGGCAGCGTCACCGTCACCCTCGACATGCTCATCGCCGGCGACGCGCCGCGCATCGTCGGGGAGATCGTGCTGCCGATCCGCCATCAGCTGGTGGCGCGCCCGGGCACCGCGCTCACCGACATCGAGCGGGTGGTCTCGCTCGGCCAACCGGCGGCGCAGTGCCGCAGCTGGCTCCGCGAGAACCTCCCCGGCGCCCAGGTGTTCCCGGCGCTGAGCACGGCCGCCGCGGTGGCCTCCTGCGTCCACTCCGGCCGCCTCGCCGCCATCGGCACCGAGGCGGCGGCCCGCCTCTACGGGATGGAGGTGATCGCCGCCGACATCCAGGACTCGGTGGACAACGCCACCCGTTTCGTCATCCTCGCCCGCGACCGCCCCGAGCCCACCGGGCGCGATCGCACCTCGCTGGTCTTCGCCTTCCACGCCGACCGTCCCGGCTCGCTGGCCTCGGCGCTGCAGCCGTTCGCGGGCCGGGGGATCAACCTCACCAAGATCGAGTCACGGCCCACCAAGGCGGCCCTGGGCGCGTACTGGTTCCTGATCGACTGCGAGGGTCACGAGGACGACTCGCCCGTGGCCGACGCCATCTCCGAGGTGCGGGCGATCACCGTCGGAATGCGCGTGCTGGGCTCCTATCCCCGCGCCGACTGACTGCGCGGGCACAGCCGTATCCGCCGACCATGGCCACAAGGCGTGGGGCCGGCCGGCAGCCGGGGACTGGCCCCGGCCGGCTGTCAGGCGGCCTTGCCGATCTTGAAGATGGTGGTGCCGCACGTCGGGCAGACGCCCTTGGTGGCCGGCTTGCCGTTCTTCATGGTGATGGCCTGGGCATCCTGGATCTCCACGGATGTCTTGCACTTCAGGCAATAGCCGTTGACAGCCATCGTCTCCTCCTCAGGGGCGACACGAATCGGGCTGGCGGCCTCGGGCCACCTTGATCGCCGGTATTCTAGGCACGAGATCGATCCTGCGTTGCCAGAGCCGTCCCGAGGCGGTCAGCCGCGGATGGCGCGGGCGGCGGCGAGGCGGGCCACCAGGGCCCATTTGTCGCGGCGCGTGGTCGACACCCGGCCGGCGAAGACGTCGTGCCCGCGGGCGGCGAGGCGGTCGAGGATGGCGGCGTAGGTGCGCGCCGCCACCGCGATGGGGAAGCGCGCCTCCCGGGGCAGGAGCGGCAGACCCGTCACCCCGCGGGCGTAGAGCTCGGCGGCGCGCCGGGCGACCACCGCCACCGCCAGCCGCACCCCCGGGGTGGCCCGGCGGTCGCGGAGGGCGTCGTCGTCGCAGCCGGTCAGGGCGCAGACGTCGGCGGGGAGGTAGAGGCGTCCGCGGGTGAGGTCCTCGTCGACGTCCCGGCAGACGTTGGTGAGCTGCATCGCCGACCCCAGCGCGGCGGCGGCGTCGCGGGCGGCGGCGGGGTCGCGCGCCCCCAGCAGGGCGGCCATCACCAGCCCCACCGAGCCGGCGACGTCGAAGCAGTAGCCCTCCAGCTCGGCCATGGTGGCGGGCCGGCGGTGGTCGAGGTCGGCGCGCAGCCCGCGGATGACGATGCGCAGGTCGCCGGCGTCGAGCCGGCGCCGCTCCACCACCTCGGGGAGGATCCGGCGCACCGGGTGGGAGCCGTCGGGGGGCAGCCCCGCCGCCAGCCAGGCGTCCCAGTCGTCGAGAACGGCGCGCACCCGCTCCCGGCCCATCCCCTCCGGGGGCTCGTCGACGAGGTCGTCGAGCAGGCGGTAGTAGGCGTAGACCACGGCGACGTCCTCGCGCACCTGGCCGGGGAGGAACAGCGCCGCGAACGAGAACGAGCGGGCGTGGACCCGGATGATCCGCCGGCAGCTGCGCAGGTCGTCGCGCCGCCGCCTCCCCTCAGCGGCCATGCCCCGCCTCGGCGGCCACCCGCTCGGCCACCAGGCGGGCGCCGAGGAACACCATCGGCACCCCTCCGCCGGGCTGGGTGCTGGCCCCGACGAAGTAGAGGTTGTGCAATGTGCGATGCCGGTTGGCGGGCCGGAAGATCCCCACCTGGAAGAGGTCGTGGGCGATGCCGAAGGTCGAGCCGCGGCGCAGGTTGTAGAGCTCACGCCAGTCGTCGGGGGTGACCATGCGCTCGGTGACGATGTGCGAGCGCGCGTCGGGGATGCCGAGGTGGGCGAGGCTGTCGAGCGCGTGGTCGCGCAGCCGGGCGGCGTCGCCCTCGCGCCAGCGCGGGCCGGCGTCGGTGCCGGCGCAGGGCACGAGCACGTAGACGCAGTCGTGATCCTCGGGGGCGAGGGTGGGGTCGGTGCGGGTGGGCACGTGCACGTAGAGCGCGGGGTCGTCGGGCACCCCGGGGCGGCGGAAGATGGCGTCGAAGTGCCGGTCGGGGTCGGCGGGGATGTACACGTTGTGGTGGAGCAGGTCCGGCGACACCGCCCGCATCCCCAGGTAGAGCATCAGCGTGCTGCTGCCGTAGCGCAGCCTCTCGAGGCGGCCGTGGTCGTAGGGCGCCCGCACCGAGTCGTCGAGGAGGTTCTCGTACGCCCAGGGCAGGTCGGCGTTGCAGACGACGATGTCCGCATCCAGGTGCCCGCCGCCGGCGATCTCGACCCCGGTGGCGCGGCCGTCGCGGTGCACGATGCGGGTCACCTCGGCGCCGGTGCGCACCTCGACGCCGTCGCGCTCCAGCACCTCGAGCAGGGCGACGACGATGCGGTACATGCCGCCGCGCGGATACCAGATGCCCTCCGCCAGCTCGGTGTAGGGGAGCAGCGCATACACGGCGGGGGCGTCGCGCGGCGCCAGCCCCAGGTACATCGATTGGAAGGTGAAGGCGATCTGCAGCCGCGGGTCCTTGAAGTAGCGGGCCGCGTGGCCGCCCAGCCGGCGGAGCGCGCCGGTGTCGAGCAGGCGGGGGAGGTTGCCGGGGCTCAGGAACTGGCCCATGTGGAGGAAGTTGCGCTCCACGAAGCGCTCGCGCGAGACCCGGTACTTGTGGGCGGCGTCGCTGAGGAACCGCAGGTGGGCGTCGCCGGCCCCGGGTTCGATCGCCTCCAGGCCGTCGCGGAGCCGCTGCAGGTCGGAGGTCACGGTGAGCTGCGCGCCACCGGCGAAGGTGATGCGGTAGTTGGGGTGCATGCGCACCAGGTCGAGGTGGTCGTCGAGGTGGCGCCCGCAATCGGCGAACAGCGACTCGAGCACGTCGCGCATCAGCAGGATGGTGGGGCCGGTGTCGAAGGTGAAGCCACCCTCGGTCCAGGTGTCGCAGCGGCCACCGCAGCGCTGGTTGCGCTCCAGCACGGTGACGTCATAGTCGAGGTGGCGCAGCCGCAGCGCGGTGGCGAGGCCGCCGAGCCCGCCGCCCACGACCACCGCGCGGCGGCGTTCGCGCACCGGCGTCGCGGCGCCGCGCTCCGGGGCCAGCGTGGTGGTCACCGCACCCTCCCGATCAGGCGCAGCGCGCGACGTATCGCGGGCCGCATCTCCGGCGCGTTGAAGAGGATCACGCTCTGCGCCACCATCAGGTCGGTGAGCAGGAAGAAGAGCGCCTCCTCGATGGGGACGTTGCCGAGGGAGAGACCGACGACCCGGTCGCGGTGGATCGCCCAGATGCCCTGGGAGAGCGCCACCGCGTCGCTGCCGATCAGGTAGGCGGTGGGCAGCAGCGTGCCCACCAGCAGCGGCGCCAGCCGGCGGCGCAGCGCCGCGTGTCCCGCCACCCACTGCAGGGCGATCACCGGGAGTGCCCAGGGCAGCAGCAGCCCCAGATAGGTGAGGTGCCCCCACATCAGCGGCGCGCCTCCCACCGCCGCCACACCGCGGTGGTGACGAGCCCGGCGAGGACGACCTGGAGCACGTAGAAGCCGTACTCCTCCAGGGGCACGCGGAGCACGGTGCCCCCCAGCACCCGACCGGCGGGATACGTCCAGACCCGTTCGACGATCAGCACCCGGTCCCACGGCGCGGTGTACAGAATGGCCATCCCGATCACCACCGGGAGCTGCCACAGCAGCGCGCGCCGCAGCCGGCGCCGCTCCAGACCGAGCATCAGCAGGATCGGCGGGACCAGGAACAGTGCGAGAAATTCAAGGTAGGTCACAGGGTCGTGGAATGGTACGTAGCCGGGGGCCAGGAGGATACGTGGTCCCCGAACCCGCCCACGGCCGCCTCCGGGCGCTCCTCCCGGGCACCGTCTGCGCCGCCGCGGCGGCCGCCGCCGGGCTGCTCGCGCGCCGCCATGCGGCCGCCCTCGAGGAGGTGACTCCCGGCATCGCGGCCGGCGCCGGCGCGACCGTCGACGCGGTGGTGCCCGCCCGCGACGAGGCGGAGCGGATCGGCGGGTGCGTCGCCGCGCTCCGCGCCCAGGGGCCGGGGGTGGGCGTGACCGTGGTCGACGACGCCTCCGCCGACGCCACCGGCGCGCGGGCCGCGGCCGCCGGGGCCGAGGTGCTCCGGCTCGAGGGGCCGCCGCCGGGCTGGCTGGGCAAGCCCCACGCCTGCGCCGCCGGCGCCGCCGCGGGAAGCGCACCGTGGCTCGCCTTCGTCGACGCCGACGTGACCCTCGCCCCCGGCGCACTCGCCGCTCTGGTGGCGGCGGCGGAGCGGCGCGGGCTCGCGGCGGTGTCGCCGCTGCTCCGCCAGCGCGGCGGCGGTGTCGCCGACTCTCTGGTGGTGCCGCTCGCCTTCTGGCAGTACACCGTGGGGCTGCCCGGGGGCGGGCAGGGGGGAGGGCGGGGCATCCTCAACGGCCAGTGCGTGGTGGTGCGCCGGGACGTCTACGAGAGCAGCGGCGGCCACGCCGACGCCGGCGTCCGCGCCAGCGTGGTCGAGGACTCCGCCCTCGCCCGCCTGCTCGTCGGCCGCGGCGGCCGCATCGCCCTGGTGCGGGGCGAGGAGCTCGGCGAGGTCCGCATGTACCGGGATGCCGCGACCCTGAGGGCCGGGTTCGGCAGGAACGCCGCACTCTTCCTCGCCGCCGACCCCGTCCGGGGGCTGCTGGTCGCCGCCAGCGGCCTGGCGATGTCCGCCGTCCTCCCCCTCGCCGTGGGGGCGCTGCGCCCGCCGCGCCGGGTGCGCCTGCTGGGGGCGGCGCTGGCCTGGGCCCCACCGGTGGCCGCCCTGGCGCCCCGCTACCGCGCCGCCCGGCTGCCGGCCGCGCTCGCCCTGCTCCACCCCGTCGCCGCGTCGGCGATGCAGCTGATCGCCGTCGAGTCGCTGGTGCGCGGCCTGCTCGGCCGCCCGCCCCGCTGGAAGGGACGGCGGCTGCGCTGACCCGTGTACGCTGCCGCCGCCATCGAGAGACCGCCCACCCACCGGGTGCCGCCGCGCATCCTCCTCCGCCTCGGCCGCGCGATGCTGCGCCGGGGTGAGGTCAGCCTCGTCCACGACGTCCGCGAGCTGATCGCGTCCACCCGCCCGGCGCCGCTGCTCACCGGCGCCGAGAACATCCCCGAGCGCGGCCCCTTCGTCGCCGTCGCCAACCACTGCCAGCGGCCCGGCCTGTGGATCGGCTTCGCCTCCTCGCTGCTCACCGCGGCGGTGGCCGACCGCCGCCCGGGGGCTCCGCCGCTGCACTGGGCGGTGGTCGGCGAGACCCGGCTGTGGGCGGGGCGCGTCGCCGTGCCCGGCACCCGCTGGGCGTACCGCGAGGTGGCCCGCTGCTACGAGATGGTCACCCTGCCGCCCGCTCCGGCGGAGGTGGCGGGACGGGCCGGGGCGCTCCGCCGCCTCGCCCGCCTGGCCCTGCCCCCGCCGCGGGGCCGGGGCGAGCCGGTGGCCCTCTACCCCGAGGGCGAGCGCGGCACCGCCGTCGGGCTGGTGGATCCGCTGCCGGGCACCGGCACCCTGCTCCGGCTGCTCGCCGCCGGCGGGGTGCCCGCCCTGCCCGTCGGCTTCGCCGAGGAGGAGGGGCGGCTGCGCTGCCGGGTCGGCCGGCCCTTCCGGCCGGAGGGCGCCGGCGACGACGCCGAGGCCGCCGAGGAGGCGATGCGGCGCATCGCCGCGCTCCTCCCCGAGCGGATGCGCGGTCGCTTCCGGCTCGGGGACGGAGCCTGATGGCGCGCTGGGGCCGGGCCCTGGGGCTGCTCCCCTCCGGCGCCGTGCGGGTGCTCGACTGCGGCTGCGCCTTCGGGTTCCTCACCCGCCGGCTGGCGCGCCGTCACCCCGAGGTCGCCGGTATCGACCTCGACCCCGGCTACGTCGCCCGCGCCCGCCGCGCCGTGCCCGGCGCCGACATCCGCCTCGGCCCGGTGTCGCGGCTGCCCTGGCCCGACGGCCACTTCGACGCCGCCGTCTGCCTCGACGTGCTCGAGCACTGCCCCGACCCCGCGGCCGCCGCCGCCGAGCTCGCCCGGGTGCTCCGCCCCGGCGGCACCCTGGTGGCCAGCGTCCCCCATGCCGGGCTGCTCGGCGGCGCCGACTCGCTCAACGTGTACGCGCGGCTGCGCCCGTCCGCCGAGCCGCCCACCGACGATCCCTCCTGGCGCGAGCGCCCCCACCACCGCCACTTCACGGCCGCCGAGCTCGCCGCGGTGCTCGGGCCGGAGTTCGAGGTCGACGCGGTGCGCTACAGCGGG
Organism: Candidatus Dormiibacterota bacterium; assembly: GCA_036495095.1. Lineage (NCBI taxonomy): Bacteria > Bacillati > Candidatus Dormiibacterota > Candidatus Dormiibacterota bacterium. Next base: position 73,208 of record DASXNK010000191.1, read on the forward strand.
CTGGGCGTGGCCGAGCTGCTCAACCTGCCGCTGCTGCTCGCCACCCGGGGGGTCTCACGGCGGCTGCGCCCGCTCTACGCGGTGCTCCAGTACGCCTACTTCGGCCTCTACGTGCTCGAGGACATGCTGCCGATGACCCGCGCCGGCTACCACGTCATGGTGCGGGCGCGGCGGCGCTGACCCCGGCGGCTCAGCCGGTGGGGGCGCTGCCGAAGAGGGCGCCGAGCTCCTGGAGGCTGATCGTCCCGGTGGCGCTGGGGTGGGCGACGGTGATGTGCGCGCCGTGGTCGTAGAGGTGGGTGGAGCCGTCGGTGCTCACCTCGAGGACGCCGCCGAGGCCGGGGGTCGAGTGGCCGGAGAGGGTGGCGAGGCGGTCGAAGTCGAGGGAGACATCGGCGATGCTCGCCTCGCGCACCAGCGAGCCGGAGGCGCGGTCGACGTAGAAGGTGACGTCGGCGCGGTCGTAGTGGATCGCCTGGCCGACGCTGCTCGCCAGCCCCGAGGGCGCTCCCAGCCCGCTGAACAGCGAGCCCAGCAACCTGGTCGACAGCGTCGACAGGTAGGCCTGGTCGAGGACGCCGTCGAAGCGCTCGGTGTCGACCCCGTCCTGGGTCGACCGCCCCCGGTCCTTGAGCCCGCCGATGTGGTCCGCGTACTCCTGCACCTGGTGGGTGGAGAAGGTGTCGGCGAGCCCCTGGAAGACGGGGGCCTCCTTGTAGTCCCTCCCGTCCGGCGACACGTAGACGGTGCCGTCGTAGAGCACGATGTGGATCCCCGACCGGCTGTCGGTCGAGAGCACCCCGCCGAGCCGCTTCGCGCTCTCCACGTCCTCCTTGATGGTCTGGTGCTGGGCCTGCTTCTTCCCGAAGCCCTGCCGGGCCGCCGCGGAGAGGCGCGAGGGGTCGAAGGTGATGGTCTGCGCGGTGTCGACGCGGAAGCTCCCCGAGGTCGAGCGCGACGCCGCCCGGCTCACCGCCTGGGCGGGGCTCACCCCGGTGAGCGCGTCGCGCCCCTGGCCGCAGCCGGCGAGCGGCCCGGCGAGCACGGCGGTGACCGCGGCGGCGGCGAGCGGCGCGCGGCGCAGGGCCATGGGCCGACACTAGCGCACCGCCGCCGCCGGAGTCCGTGCGGCGCCCGCTCAGACGCGGCCGGCGAGGACGGTGGCGAGCTTGACCAGCTCGTCCTGGGTGACTCCCTTGTGGGCGCTGCTGAGCACCGCGAAGGTCGCACCCCGCGAGAGGTAGACGGCCACGCCCAGGCCCCCGGGCTTGGAGAGGCGGGCGCTGTCGCCGACCCCGCTCAGGGGCGGGCCCCCGGACTGCTCGACGTCGCCGCGCGCGGCCGCGACGCTCTGCCGGATCACCACCTGCACGGTGAGCACGGGCACGCTGGCGCCGCCGGTGGTCGGCGTGTAGGTGCAGAACGAGCCCAGCTGCGGATCCGACCGCGGGCTCGCCGCGACCGGCCCGCTTCCCAGCGTCGACTGCACCTCCGCCGGCGAGAGCAGGCGGCAGGCGTTGCCGAAGTCCTTCGCAGGTCCGACCTCCAGGCCCGGCGGTGTCCGGACGGGCCCGCCGGGGGTCGGGGTCGAGCCGCTGTCGCCGCTGCCGCAGCCGGCGAGCAGCGCCACCAGTCCCACCGCGCCGAGCATCAGCCTCGCGTTCACGGCTAGCCCAGGTGACGGTGCAGGAAGGCCACGGTGAGCGCCCACGAGCGCTGCGCCGCCTCGGCGTCGTGCACCTCGGGGCGGGTGTCGTTGAAGAAGGCGTGGTCGGTGCCCGGGTACCAGTGGAACTCCGCCTCCACCCCGGCCTCGCGCAGCCGCTGCTCCAGCGGGTCGACGGCCTCGTGGCCGGCGAAGTGGTCGTTCTCGGCGAAGTGGCCCAGCACCGCGGCGCGGATCCGGCTCAGGTCGGGCTGCGCCTCCGGCCAGGGGGCGACGCCGTAGTAGACGACGCAGGCCCTCACCTCGGGTCGCAGCGAGGCGAGGTAGAGGGCGAGGCCGCCGCCCATGCAGAAGCCGACGGTGCCGACGCCGTCGCCGGTGGTGTGCTCGCTGCCGAGCAGCCAGGTCACCGCGCCGCTGAGGTCGCGGCCGGCCTCGTCGATCCTCAGCTCCATCATCTTCTTGGCCGCCTCGTCGGGCTCGGTCGTGGTCTCGCCGTGGAAGAGGTCGGCGGCCAGCGCGGTGAAGCCCTCGGCGGCGAGGCGGTCGCACACGTCCTCGATGTGGGGCACCAGCCCCCACCACTCCTGGATGACGACCACGCCGGGACCCCTGCCGCCCTCGGGGGTGGCCAGGTAGCCAGGGCAGGTGTGCCCGTTGCTGGGGAAGGTGATCCGCTCGCCCACCGCCGTCCTCCTCGCCTCGAGATGTTGCGTCCGCGACCGCGCGGAGGATAGTGCAGGTGTCACCGGTCGGCGTGCGTTGTCCCAGTACCGGGCGCCGGCCCACGATCGTCGCTCGGGCTCAGGGAAGGGAAGAGGAGATGAGAGGACGGCTGGTCGCGGTGCTGGCGCTGGTCGCCGCCGTGGCGGTGAGCGCCACCGCCGGTGGCCCCGCCGCCATGGCGAAGGCGAAGAAGGTCAAGCCGGGCACGTCGTTCACCGTCTGGGTGCAGACCGTCGACTCCTGCAAGCAGGCGCTGCCCGCCGCCGCCTACCTGCTCACCGGGGGTGGCACCACCCGCACCGCCGAGGCGCCCGCGGGGAGGAAGAGGACGATCGTCCCCACCGCCGCCTGCCCGCTGCTCCACGGCAACTGCGCCGCGGTGCCGGTGGGGTGCGTCAGCTTCACCGGGCTGCCCGCGGGCACCTACACGCTGACCACCACCAGGACGCCGCCGCCGGACAGGACCGATCCCGAGGGCTTCGCACCCTGCCAGGGCGGCAGCGCCTGCCGCTCGCAGGTGGCGACCATCACCGTGGCGGCCTCCGGCGCGGTGCAGGGTGCGGTCACCGACGTCTACCCGGACGGGGTCAGCGAGACCTTCCCCTCGGCCTCGAGCTACTTCCCCGGCACCCCCACCGACCCGGTGGTCTTCCACGACTTCGGCCTCGCCGCGCCCGGGTTCGCGCCCCAGTGCGACGGCGACTCCGACGCCGACGACCACCTCACCGGCAACATGCGTGGCCACTGCGGGTACCCGGAGGCCGACGAGGCCGCCGCCTGCCAGCCCTACCCCTGGAGCTGCGCGACCGCCGCAGCCAGCCCGGCCGCGAAGCCGTAGGCGCCACTACCGGGACGCGCGCAGCCGGCGCCGCCAGACGAAGCGCAGCCCCGACCAGTCCTCGTCGAGCGCAGCCACCTTGGTGTCGACCAGCCCGCAGGGAAGGATGTCCTCGCGCAGCCGGTTCTCGGTGATGTCGCTGACATGACCGCCGGCGCGCCGCGGCCAGGCGATCCAGAGCGAGCCCTCGCGGTGGATCGCCTCCCGCAGTGCCGGAAGCCGCTCCACCAGCAGCTTCCGCTCGCGGAGGAAGGCGAGCACCACGTCGTGCGCCCCGGCGAGCTCGGCCTCGACCACGACGCCGTCGGGCAGCTCTGGGATCGCCCAGCCCGCCGGCGCGTCGACGACCGCGACCGACGCGCCCGGCCGGATGCCGAGCTTGCGCGCCAGCGGCGTGCCCGAGTACCCCGCCATCCGGCGACCGGCTACGACGCCTGGGCCGCGTGCTCCTTCCGGTACTCGTCGATGAGATGCTGGGCGACCTGCGGTGGCACCTCCTCGAAGTGGGAGAACTCCATCGTGTAGCGACCCCGTCCCTGGGTGACGGCGCGCAGGTCGATGGGGAACGTGTACATCTCCGACTGGGGCACCTGGGCGGTCACCTCGGAGCGGCCGTCGCCGGTGGGGTTCATCCCCGCCACCCGTCCGCGGCGGCTGTTGAGGATGCCGATGGCGTCGCCCATCAGCCGCTCCGGCACCACCACGCGGACGTTGACCACCGGCTCGAGCAGCACCGGCCTCGCCTCCTGCACCGCCTTGCGCATGGCGATGGCCCCCGCGGTCTGGAAGGCGATGTCCTTGCCGTCCACGGGATGGGTGCTGCCGTCGACCAGCCGCACCTTGACGTCGACGATCGGATACCCGGCCACCGCACCCTGGGCGAGGGTCTGCTTCACCCCCTTCTCCACCGAGGGGCGGAACTGCTGGGGGATGGAGCCGCCGAAGATCTTGTCCTGCCATTCGTACCCGCCGCCGCGTGGCAGCGGCTCGATCTCGATGGTGCAGTCGCCGTACTGCCCGGCACCGCCGGTCTGCTTCTTGTGCTTGTGCTGCACCTTGGCGGTCCCGGTGATGGTCTCGCGGTACGCGATCCTCGGGGTCGAGAGGGTGGCGTCGACGCCGTAGCGGCGCTTGATCCGCTCCAGGCTGACGTCGAGGTGGGTGTCGCCGAGGCCGTGGACCACCTCCTCGCCGGTGGCGGGGTCGCGGCCGAGGGTGAAGGTGAGGTCCTCGTCGGCCTGCCGGGCGAGGGCGCTGTGGATCTTGTCCTCGTCGCCCTTGCTCCGCGCGGCGATCGCCATCGTGTAGGCGGCGGCGGGATAGGCGATCGGCGGGAGGGTGACCGGCGTGTCCCGGGCGCAGAGGGTGTCGCCGGTGGCGGTGACCGCGAGCTTGGTGACCGCGCCGATGTCGCCGGCGGGGATGTCGCTGGCGGTGACCACCTGCTTGCCCATCGGCCGGCCGAGGCCGCTGAGCCGCTCCTCCTGGCCCCTCTGGACGTTGAACGGATGCGAGTCGGCACGCATGGTGCCGCGGAGCACCCGGAAGTAGCTGACCCTCCCGAAGGGGTCGGACGTGGTCTTGAAGACCTGGGCGACGAGCGGGCCGTTGGGATCGCACTCGATCTCGACCGGCCGGTCGTGGGCGTCGACCCCGGTGTGCACTCGCTCCTTCGGAGAGGGGAGGAAGCGGTTGATGGCGTCGAGCACGGTGCTGGAGCCCTTCAGCAGCGGCGATGCGGTGGGCATGATCGGGATCAGGCTGCCCCGCAGCGCCGCGGTGTGGAGGGCGCCGTGGACCTCGTCGACGGTGAGCTCGATGCCCTCCAGGTACTTCTCCAGCAGGGCGTCGTCGGTCTCGGCGGCGGCGTCGACCAGCGCCGAGTGGGCCCGCTCCACCTCGTCGCGCATGTTCTCGGGGAGCGGCACCTCCGTGCAGCCGCCCTGGGCGTCGAACTCGTAGGCCCGATCGTCGACCAGGTCCACGAAGCCGCGGAAGCTCTCGGCGGAGCCGATCGGCACGGCGACCGCGATGGCCCTGCGCCCCAGCTGCTCACGGAGGGCGTCGACGGTGGCCTCGTAGGCGGCGTTCTCCTTGTCCATCTTCGTCACCACCACCAGCGCCGGCATCCGCGCCTCGCTGATCCGCTCCCAGGCGAACTCGGCGCCGACCGGGACGGTGCCGGTGGCGCCGACCACGAGCAGCGCGGAGTCGGCGGCGGCGAGCGCCTGCACCACCTCGCCGGCGAAGTCCGGGAACCCGGGGGTGTCGAGCAGGTTGATGCGCACCCCGTTCCAGTCGCAGTGGGCGACCGCGGTGGTGATGCTGATCGAGCGCCGCTGCTCCTCGGGTTCGAAGTCGAGGATGGAGGTGCCCTGGTCGGTCGAGCCCAGCCGCGCGGTGGCGCCGGCCACGTGCATCAGCGCCTCACAGAGCGTGGTCTTGCCGTCATGGCTGTGCCCCAGCACGGCGACGGAACGGATGCGCTCGGGCGTGGGCGACGGCATGGCTCGACTCCTCCCCACCAGGTCTGCCGGTCGAAAGCGCACATGGTAGTTGCTGGATTCCGTTCGTTCCACCCACAACATGGGCGGGCGCTCCGAGGGTGGGAACGAGCCGCTCGACCGCGGCCCGCAAGCACTATCGTTGCGGGCGCGCCATGCCCCGCATCCCCGTCGCCACCCTCTGCGCGCCGGTGGTCGCAGCGCTGACCGCATGCGGGTCGGCCGCGGCCCCGACCGTCCACTGCAGCACTCCCACGCGCTCCGATCCCCCCACTCCGAACGCGGTCGCCGGGGTGGTGGGCTTCGCCGCCGATCGGGGCTGGCTGGAGGGCGCGGGTGCGATCGCGTTCACCGCCACCGTCCGAGGCCCCGCACGCTTCCGGGCCGACTGCGCCGGCCCCCTCCAGGTCGTGGTCAGCGACTCGGCCGACATCCACGTGTTCTCCGCGGCGCCGCCGGCGGTGCGGGGGGTGCCCTGCGGGGTGGTGAACCTGCCCCGCGGCCGCTCGGCGGAGTACGAGCTGAGCTGGCGGGTCGACTCCAGCCTCCCCTCGGGCCTGTACGAGGCCACCCTCGTCCTCGGCGACCAGCCCGCCGCCACCCTGCAGCTGCGGCTCGGCCGGGCCGACCCGGTCTGCCGCTAACGCTCCGCCACCACCAGCAGCGTCTCCGACAGGCCGGTGGCGCGATAGCGGGTCCAGCCGTCGTGGACGGCGCGCACCCGCAGCCCGGCGCGGGCGAAGAGCGCGGGCACCTCGGCGAGGGTGGTCAGCTGCCCGGTGGTCTGCTGGACGGCGACGCTGCCGTCGTCGAGGATGCCGATCTCGCGGAGCACGAAGGTCCGCCGGCGCTCGTCGTAGAGGGTGTCGGTGAGCAGCAGGTGGGGGCGGTCGGACACCAGCGAGCGCGGGACCACGTCCCAGGCGGTGATCCGCCCGGGCGGGTGGTCGGGCCGCACCCGGAGCTCGGCGACGAGGCGGCCCCCGGGGCGCAGCGCGGCGGCGAGCCGGCGCAGCACCGCCACCTGCTCGCGGCGGGCGAAGGCCTCGAGGATGAAGTACACGAGGATCACCGCGTCGAAGTCGCCGTGGCCCTCCAGGCTGCGCAGATCGGCGCGGCGGAACTCCGCCGCCACCCCCGCCTCGCGGGCGAGGATGCGGGCGTGGCGCAGCACCGGCTCGCCGGTGTCGACGCCGACCACGTCCCAGCCGAGCCTGGCGAGACGGACGGCGTAGAGGCCCGGCCCGCAGCCGGCGTCGAGCAGCCGTCCCGGCGGCGGGGCGATCAGCCGGGCGAGCCGGGCGACGTGGCGCTCGATCACGGGGATGCGGCGGCTGGCGCCGTCGTGCCTCTGGTCGAGGTGCTCGCGGAGCAGCCGCCGGCTCATCACCGGGTCGCCCCAGTCGAGCTCGGCGGCGGCGTCGAAGGCGGTGGGGAGCCGCGGGATCGCCGAGGGACGCAGCGGTCGTCTCATGCCCGCGTACGGTAGTACTCTCGTTGCGTGACGCCCCCTCACTGGTTGGTGCTGGTCGCCGGAGCGCTGATCGGCGGCTACCTGGTGGGGAGCCTTCCGGTGGCCTGGCTGGTGGTCCGGCGCGGTCGCGGCATCGACCTCCGGCAGACCGGTCGCGGTCGGGCCGGCGCGCTCGACGCCCTCGCCGCCGGCGGCCTCCGCGCCGCCGCCCTCACCGTGGTGCTGGAGCTGATCAAGGGCGCGGTGGTCGGCCTGGGGGCGCGCGTCTACGACGGTGACCCCTGGTTCGCCGCCACCGCGATCGCCGGCTGCGTGGTCGGCGACGCCTTTCCCATCGGGATCCGCCGCGGCCGCCGCGGCATCGTCCCGCTGGTGGCGGGGGTGGTGGCGGCGCTGCCCTCGGTCTGGTGGGCGGGGCTGATCATCGCCCTCCCCGGGGTGGTGCTGCTCGGCCTGCGCGGCCGCGCCTTCGAGCAGCTCGTCGCCCTCTGCGTGCCCCTGGGGCTGCTCCTCGGCACCCGCGACGCGCGCACCCTGGGGCCCGCCGCGGTGATCGTGGTCGCCCTGGTCGCCCGCAACCGGATGCGCATCCGGCAGCGCCGGGAGGCGCGCCGCCGGACCGAGCTCGGCGCCGCCGCCGTGCCCCTGGTCGTCGAGCCACCCCGGGGCCCTGGTAGGCTCCCCGATTCGTGAGCGGTGGAATCGGCGGCTTCGTCCGGGACTTTGTCGAGAACCATGGCCTGGCCGCCGTGTTCGGCCTGATGGCGGCCGAGTCCTGCGGCATCCCCTTCCCCAGCGAGGTGATCATGCCGGTGGCCGGAGCGGTCGCCGCCGGCGCCCTGGTCGGCGGGTCGCACCTCGGCCTGGTGCCGGCGATCATCGCCGGCGCCGCCGGCAACCTGGTCGGCTCGCTGATCGCCTGGGTGCTCGCCGCCCGCTTCGGTGAGCCGCTGCTCCTCGGGCCCGGCCGCTACATCGGGATCTCGCGCTCGCACATCGACATGGCCGGCCGCTTCTTCGCGCGCCGCGGGCTGCTCGCCGTGTTCCTCGGCCGCATGCTGCCGGTGATCCGCACCTACATCTCCTTCCCCGCCGGCCTCGCCAAGGTTCCGCTGCTGCCCTTCTCGGTCCTGACCTTCGTCGGTGCCCTCCCCTGGTGCGCCGCCCTGGGGATCGCCGGCTACGAGGTGGGCGCCAACTACGACAGGGTCTCGGGGCCGATCGAGAAGGCCGCGATCGTGCTGGCGGTGCTGGTCGCCGCCGGCGTGATCGCCTGGATCGTCCGCGGCCGCAGGGCGAGCCGCAGCGCCGGCTGAGCCGGCTCAGATCGCGGCGCTGGGCGGCGGGGTCACCGTCACCGCCGCGCCCCAGTCGCTGAAGTCGAAGCTGGCGCTGCTGACGCCGGGGCCGCTGCTGGCGCCGGCCTGGCCGCAGTCGGCGCGGCCGCCG
>DASXNK010000192.1 GCA_036495095.1 Candidatus Dormiibacterota bacterium
ATCGTGGCTGTCCGGCTTGTCAGCGACGGCCAGCCCCCGCGCCGCCGCCTCGGCCCTGACCTCGGCCTTGGTGGACCCGCCGAGCGGGAACAGCGCCCGGTCAAGCTGCCCGCGGTTCAGCACCGCCAGCACGTACGACTGGTCCTTGGCCGCATCCACGCTGCGCCGCAGCCTCCCCCGCTCCAGCCGCGCATGATGCCCGGTGCACACCGCGTCGAAGCCGAGCGCCACCGCCCGGTCGAGCACCGCCGCGAACTTGATCTTCTCGTTGCACCGCAAACACGGATTCGGGGTCCGCCCCTCCGCGTACTCCGCCACAAAATCCGACACGACATCGGTGTCAAACCGCTCCGCCATGTCCCACACGTAAAACGGGATCCCGATCACATCGGCGGCCCGCCGCGCATCCCGCGCGTCCTCCAGCGTGCAGCACCCCCGCGCCCCCGACCGGTACGACCGCGGATTGCTCGACAGGGCCAGATGAACCCCGGTCACCTCGTGCCCGGCGTCCACCGCCCGCGCAGCAGCCACCGCGGAGTCCACCCCGCCCGACATAGCCGCCAGCACCCGCACCTCGGTCACCCTCCTGCAACTTCTCGCCTCCAGCAGCTTATTTGGCCCGTGCGGATCCCCGAGACCGACACCGCACACCCGATGGCTGGCCCACAAGCGTCCCCTGGAAAGCGGCGAACCCGCGAGAACTGGGACGGAGCGGACCCGAGTGCGGGGCACCGCCGTTATGTTTCAGGATTTGTTGGCGCGGCGGGCGCGTTCGACGGCCTCGGCGATCACTGAGCCCAGCGCTTCGACGTCGGACTCGGTGGAGGTGGAGCCGAGGCTGAAGCGGAGGGAGCCGCGGGCGCGGGCTTCGCCGGCGCCCATGGCGAGCAGGACGTGGCTGGGCTGGGCGACGCCCGCGGTGCAGGCCGAGCCGGTGGAGCAGGCGATGCCCTTCGCGTCGAGCAGCATGAGCAGGGCGTCACCCTCGCAGCCGGGGAAGGAGAAATGGGCGTTGCCCGGCAGCCGGCCGGGACCGGGCGGAGCCCCGTTGAGCATGGCGTCGGGCACGGCCGCGAGCACCCGCCCGATGAGCTGGTCGCGGAGGGAGGCCAGCCGCGCCGCTTCCTCCTCCTGCCGCTTGACGGCGATCTGGGCGGCGACCGCGAACGCCGCGATCGCCGGCGCGTCGAGGGTCCCGGAGCGCACGTCCCGTTCCTGGCCGCCGCCGTGCAGCACCGGCACCGGCTCGATCCCCCGGCCGAGCAGGAGCGCGCCGACCCCGACCGGGCCGCCGATCTTATGGCCGGAGATGGTGAGCGCATCCACCCCGCTGGCGGCGAAGTTCACCGGCAGCAGCCCGGCCGCCTGCACCGCGTCGGTGTGGAAGGGGATCCGGTGTTCGCGCGCGACCGCGGCGAGTTCCGCGATCGGCTGGATCGTCCCCACCTCGTTGTTCGCCCACATGACGCTGACCACCGCCACGGCGCCGGGATCGGGGGCGACGGCCGCCCGCAGCGTGGCCGGCCGCAGAACGCCATCGGAGTCGACCGGGAGCCAGCTCACCTCCGCCGCCTCGTGGCTGGCCAGCCACTGGGCCGAGTCGAGCACCGCGTGGTGCTCGATCGCGGTGACCAGCACCTTGCGCCGCCGGGTGCCCGCGGCGCGGCGGGCCCAGTACAGGCCCTTCACCGCGAGGTTGTCGGACTCGGTCCCGCCGCTGGTGAAGACCACCTCGCTGGGCCGGGCCCCGTAGGCGTCGGCGATCTGCTCGCGGGATTCCTCGACCACCCGGCGGGCGCGCCGCCCGGCGTTGTGCAAGGACGAGGGGTTGCCGAGGTGGGCGAGCTCGGCCGTCATCACGGCGATCGCCTCGCCGATCATCGGCGTGGTCGCCGCGTGGTCCAGGTATACCCGGCAGTCCTGCCGCTGACCTGGGCTCCCGCCCTCGCTACCTGAGTACCCCATGACGGCACCAAGCCTAGCTGTAATTCCGGCCGGCGCCGCGCGGCCGGCCGCGCCGGTGCGGCCGCCGCCCTCAGGACTCCCGGTGCCGGGCGATCTCGCCGGTGAGCTGCGGGACGACGTTGAACAGGTCGCCGACGACCCCGAAGTCGGCCAGCTCGAAGATGGGCGCCTCGGGATCCTTGTTGATCACCATGATGGTCTTGGAGGTCTGCATCCCGGCCCGGTGCTGGATCGCGCCCGAGATGCCCACGGCCAGGTAGAGCTGGGGCGAGACGGTCTTGCCGGTCTGCCCGACCTGGAACTGGTGCGGATACCAGCCGGCGTCGGTAGCGGCCCGCGAGGCCCCCACGGCAGCGCCGAGCGCGTCGGCGAGCTTTTCGATCAGCGCGAAGTTCTCGGCGTTGCCGACCCCGCGGCCGCCCGAGACCACGATGGCCGCCTCGGTCAGGTCCGGCCGCTCACCCCGCTGCGCCACCACCCGCTCGGTGATGTGGGCCGCCTTGGCCGCCTCGCTCAGCTCGACCCCGGCCGGCTCCAGCGTGGCCGCGGCCTCGGCGGGCTCCGGGGCGGCGGAGTTCGGCCGCACCGCCACGATCGGCGTGCCGCTCCGCACCCGCGACCGGACGATGATCCCCCCGCCGAAGATGGACTGCTCGGCCACCGGCCCCGCGCCATCGTCCCCGGGGACGAGGTCCACCGCATCGGTGAGCACGCCCGAGGAGATCTTGACCGCGAGCCGCCCGGCGATCTCCTTGCCCTCGGCCGTGGCGGCGATCAGGACGGCGGCCGGTTCCGTCCTGCTGGCCAGGGCCGCGAGCACCTCGGCGGCGGGGGCGACCACATAATCGTCCACGCCCTCGCCGTCCGCCACGTAGACCTTGGCGGCGCCGAACTCGCCGAGGCGCTCCCGGCCGCCGTCCGCGCCGCCGCCCAGCCAGACCACGACGGGCTCGCCGAGCCGGCGGGCGAGGGTCAGCAGCTCGAGCGTGACCTTCTTAACCGTCTCGCCGGAATGCTCGGCGAGCACCAGGACCTCAGCCACGGACTCCGTCCTCCTGCTCAGATGAACTTCTGGGTGGCGAGGAACTCGGCCGCCTTGACGCCGCCGTCGCCGTCGTCTTTGACAATCGTGCCGGCCTGCCGGGGCGGCCGCTTGGCGAAGCTGACCACCTCGGTCGCGGCCGCGCCCAGCCCCACCTGGCCGGGGTCGATCCCGGCGTCGGCCAGGCTCAGGATCTCGACCGGCTTCTTCTTGGCCGCCATGATCCCTTTGAAGGACGGGTAGCGCGGCTCGTTGATCTTCTCGACCACGCTGACCACCGCGGGCAGGGTCGCCTCGACCCGGTCGTAGCCGTATTCGGTCTGGCGCCGGATCGAGATCGCTGACCCATCGGTCTCGACCTTGCTGGCCAGCGAGAGCTGCGGGACCCCGAGCCGCTCGGCGAGCATCGCGGCCATCACACCCATCCGGGCATCCGTCGACTCCGAGCCGAGGATGACCAGGTCGAACCCGATCCGGCCGAGCACGGTGGCCAGCGCCAGCGAGGTGGCCAGCGCGTCAGACCCGGCGAGCTGGTCGTCCACCAGGTGAACCGCCTGGTCAGCGCCCATCGACAGGGCCTTGCGGATCGACTCGCTGGCCTTTTCCGGGCCCATGGACAGGATGGTCACCTCGCCCCCGTGCGCCTCGGCCAGACGGAGGCCCTCCTCGATCGCGTACTCGTCGAGCTCGTTGATGACCCCGTCCGGCGACGCCCGGTCGAGCACGGAGTCCTCCGCCCGCAGGGTGCGTTCCGCCCA
>DASXNK010000193.1 GCA_036495095.1 Candidatus Dormiibacterota bacterium
CCTCGATCTTCGAGGCCATCGACTCGATCGAGCCCAGCGCCCGCGGCGAGCTGGAGATCACCGACGCGATCCAGCGGATGATCTCCGACGGCAGCCGCAGCGTCACCGCTCAGGTGATCGAGGGCTGGTGGAAGGACACCGGCCGGCTCGACGACATCCTCGAGGCCAACCGGATCATGCTCGACGCCCTGACCCCGCGCATCGACGGCGAGGTCGGCGAGGACGCACGGGTCGACGGCAGGGTGGTGGTGGAGGCGGGCGCGCGTCTCCAGAACTGCCTGGTGCGCGGCCCGGCGATCATCGGGCGGGGCACGGTGATCAGCAACGCCTACGTGGGGCCCTTCACCTCCATCCACGACGGCTGCTCCATCCGCAACGCCGAGATCGAGCACAGCATCGTGCTCGAGAGCACCCGCATCGAGGACGTCGCCGCGAAGATCGAGAGCTCGCTGATCGGCAAGGAGTGCGTGGTGTGCAGCTCGCCGCTGCGGCCGCGGGCGATCAAGCTGATGCTCGGCGACCACTCCCGGGTGGAGCTGCTCTGATGCCGTGGAAGCCGCTGCCCGCCGCCATGGAGCGCACCCTCGAACGGATGCGCGCCACTCCCGCCTCGGCGCGGATGGGGGTGATCGACGGGGTCATGGTGAAGACCTACGTCAAGCACGCCGACCAGCGCGGCTTCTTCATCGAGCAGCTCAAGCGGGGCGACCTCGACGACAGGGGGCGGCCGTTCTCGCCGCCGGGCGAGTTCGCCCAGATGTCGCGCAGCCTCGCCTACGCCCGCGGCGGCAACCCGCCGGAGCTGATCAAGGCGTTCCACTGGCACGAGAGGCAGTGGGACTACTGGGACATCGTGGCCGGCAACGCGCGGGTGGTGCTGGTCGACCTCCGCGAGGGGTCGCCCACCGAGGGCAGGGTGCAGGCGATCATGCTCGGCGAGAACGCGCCGCGGATGGTGGCCATCCCCCCCCTCGTGGCCCATGGATACCAGGCCGTCGACCTCCGCGACGTGGTCCTCACCTACTACGTGACCGAGCCCTACGACCCCGCCGATCCCGACGAGGGGCGGATCGCCTGGGACGACGAGCGGATCGGCTTCGACTGGACCATCCAGAACATCTGATGCACCTCCTGATCACCGGCGGCGCGGGCTTCATCGGGAGCGAGTTCGTGCGCATGACCCTCCGCGAGCACCCCGACGACCGGGTCACCGTGCTCGACAAGCTCACCTACGCGGGCAATCCGCGCAACCTCGACACGGTGCGCGCCGACCCGCGCTTCGCCTTCGTCCAGGGCGACATCGCCGACGAGGCGCTGGTGACCGGGCTCGCCGCGAGCACCGACGTGATCGTCAACTTCGCCGCCGAGTCGCACGTCGACCGCTCGCTGGAGGCCGGCGGCCAGTTCATCCAGACCGACGTCTACGGCACCTACGTGCTGCTCGAGGCGGCGCGCGCCGCCGGCCACTCCCGCTTCCTCCAGGTGAGCACCGACGAGGTCTACGGGGACGTGCCCGAGGGGCGCAGCCGCGAGGACGACCCGATGCGGCCGCGCAGCCCGTACTCGGCGAGCAAGGCGGCCGCGGAGCTGCTGATCGGTGCCTACCGCGCCTCCCACGGGATGCCGGTGGTGGTGACCCGCGGCTGCAACACCTACGGGCACAACCAGTACCCGGAGAAGATCGTCCCGCTGTTCATCACCAACGCCATCGAGGAGCGCCCGCTGCCGATCTACGGCGACGGCTCGGCGGTGCGCGACTACCTGCACGTCGAGGACCACTGCCGCGGCATCGACACCGCGCTCCGGCACGGCGAGCCCGGGCTCGACTACAACGTCGGCGGCGAGACCGAGACCGACGGCATCACCGTGGCCGACACCGTGCTGCGGCTGCTCGAGCTGCCCGCCACCCTCAAGCAGTTCGTCCGCGACCGTCCCGGGCACGACCGCCGCTACGCCCTCGACAGCGGCCGGCTGCGCACCCTGGGGTGGCGGCCGCGGATCTCCTTCGAGGAGGGGATGCGGAGCACGGTGCGGTGGTACGTCGAGAACCCCGACTGGTGGCGGCCGCTGAAGTCGGGCGAGTTCTGGGACTTCTACCGGCGCAACTACCACCCCGCCGCCCCGGCGCGCTGATGCGCATCGCGATCACCGGGGCGGGTGGGCAGCTCGGCCGCGAGCTGATCGAGGTCGTCACCGCCACCGGGCACGAGGCGGTGGCGCTGGAGCGGCGCCGCTGCGACGTCGCCGAGCCGGGCGCGGCGCGGCGGCTGGTCGAGGAGGTCCGCCCCGACGCGGTGGTGAACTGCGCCGCCTGGACCGACGTCGACGGCGCCGAGTCGTCCCCCGACGCCGCCTACCGGGTCAACGCGATCGGGCCCCGCCTGCTCGCCGCCGCCTGCCGGGCCGCGGGGGTGCGCCTCTGCCACATCAGCACCGACTTCGTCTTCGACGGCGAGGGGAGGGCGCCGCTCGACGAGTGGGCCCCGACCCGCCCCCTCTCCGTCTACGGGGCGAGCAAGCTCGCCGGCGAGGAGGAGGTGCGGGCGCTCTGCGACCAGCACCAGATCGTGCGCACCGCGTGGCTCTTCGGCAGCGACGGCCCCAACTTCGTGCTCACCATGCTGCGCCTGGGCGGCTCGCGTCCGGAGCTGCGGGTGGTGGCCGACCAGCACGGCTCACCCACCTGGACGGGACACCTCGCCCCGGCGCTGCTCCGCCTGCTGGAGCTCGGCGTCCCCGGCACCTACCACCTCACCGGCGCCGGTGAGGCGAGCCGCCACGAGCTCGCGGCGGCGGTGGTCGAGGAGGCCGGCCTGGCCGCCGTGGTCGTGCCCGTGGGCGGTGAGGAGTTCCCCCTGCCGGCGCGGCGGCCCGCCCGCGCCGTGCTCGACAACCGCGCCTGGCGGCTGCTCGGCGAAGCCCCGCTGCCGCCCTGGCGGGAGGGGGTGCGCGCCTACCTGGCGGCACGCTGCGCCCCGGCGCCATGAGCCGGGTGCTGGTGGTCTCCAACGACCTCGTCCAGCCGCGCATGGCCGGGCCCGGCATCCGCAACCTCGAGCTCGCCCGCCAGCTCGCCGGCGCCGGTCACGAGGTCACCCTGAGCGCCCCGGGCGTCCCGGTGGTCGACGACCCTCGGCTCGCGGTGTGCGGCCACGACGAGGCCGGGCTGCGCCGGCTCGCCGCCACCCACGACGTCATCCTCTCGCAGGGCTGGGTGCTCCAGACCTTCCCCTTCCTCCGCGGCGGGCCGGCGGCGCTGGTGGTCGACCTCTACGACCCCTTCCCCCTGGAGACGCTGGTGGCGATGGCCGATGCGCCCCAGGCGGAGCGGACCGCGCTGCAGGACAGCCAGATCGAGGTGCTGGTCGAGCAGATCCGCGACGGCGACCACTTCCTCTGCGCCAGCGAGCGCCAGCGCGACTACTGGCTGGGAGCGCTGACCGCGCTCGGCCGCATCAACCCGCACACCTACGACGCCGACCCGACCCTGCGCCGGCTGCTCGACGTGGTCCCGTTCGGGATCCCCGAGGAGCGGCCGCGGCACCGCGCGGCGGCGATGCGCGGGGTGATCCCGGGCATCGGCGCGGACGACGTCGTGGTGCTCTGGGGCGGGGGTCTCTACAACTGGTTCGACCCGCTCACCCTGGTGCGCGGCGTGGCCCTGGCCGCCGAGGAGGTGCCCAGCCTCCGCCTGGTCCTCCACGCCGCCCGCCATCCCAACCCGTCGG